>JAGYMQ010000089.1 GCA_018400535.1 Candidatus Cloacimonadota bacterium | reverse complement strand
CATTTTGATCAAGGATTGTAGAACTTCCAATCTAATTCCTGAATGGCCTTTTGCCAAAACGTTTATCCGCAAAAGCATTGTAGCTCTTGTCTCCGCGCGTGATAAAAGTGGGCCGACCCCGGTCGAATGACTCAAGATCAGATTATTCTGCAATTTTTCGATTTTATCTTTTGTTATCCGTATTTTGCTGAATTTACCAAAACCCGTTGTCAAACCATAAACGACTTTATCTTCCGCAATGATCTTTTCGACATATTTTCGGCAGTTCATCACATTTTTGATGGCATTTTTGTGTAATTTGACTTGAGCATTTTCTAATGCTATTTTTTCAATATCTTCCAGAGTAAGATCATTCCCTGTCAAAACAACTGTCATAAATTCCTCGTGTTTACTGTAAAAAACTATTCAGATCAAAAACTATATTTCAGAAATAGTAATGGCTGAAGATCAGAATTCAATTGCATATTTGCAGAAAGTCTTTTCAGCTTTCGATTGATGCGCAAAGCATTCAATCCGCTGATCATTCGGTTCAAGATGAAAGCAGCGGTGACAGTTCGCGCATAGTCTTCATAAGAAATAATATTCGTGCGATGATCTCCATATTCAAAGCGCTTTTTGTCTATTTCCCAATCCCAGCTATATTTATCGATAAAAGCAGTTTGTGCGTTTATATCATCGGGGTATTCTTCTTGAGCTTTTTGTAACAAATAATTGTTTTCTTCCAGATTGGAATTGTCATAACGCTTCAAATTATAGAAATAATCTTCAGGATAATCGCTTTCGATAGGAATTCCAGCATAACGCACCGCCAGATTGTAAGCAGCTTTTTCATTCAAGTCTGCTTCTTCCAGAAAATAGAAATATGTGCTCCAGGAGATCAATTCTGCCGAGAGAAAGAAATAACCGCTATTGTTTTTTTGTGACAATTCTCCCCAGCCAGGCAGAATCACAGATTTGAAAAAAGGGTGCAATTCAAAGGCAAAAAGATTGGAAGAAAAAGTCAGTATGATAACAAATAATATTATTTTAGAATTTAATTTCATAATGTATCTCCAGTCCTCCCTTTTGCAAATCAGGAAGAATATGTAAATTTGATAATTTACTTTGTTCTCTTTTTTGATCTCGCGCAGAAATAGCAGAATCGATCACGCTGATGATCCGATTTAGAATGGCAGCAGCGAAAGTGAACTTTGTGTAGATTTCCCAATCTTGTTTTTCGCGGCGCAATTTGCGGTATTTATCCCAAGTTTTGGAATCTTCCCAATCCCACGCATATTCATCCGGCACGAGATATTGATCCAAATATTCTTGATAACCTTCTGGATCATTTTGATAGATCAGATAATAATTTCGCGCATCTCGCAAAATCGAAGCATTGTATGAACTACTGCTGGAATAATTCTGAATCAGCTGATAATAACTATCATCACGATCTTTGGGAACATTCGTTTCTGCAAAGGCAAATTGTTTGTAGGAAGCGATCGCCCAATCAGTTTCTTGTTTCATCCTGAAATAAGTGAGAATAGTGGCAAATTCAACACTTAAAAAAACAGCAGCTTTATTATATTCCTGTAAATATAATTCACCTCCACCCGGAAGAAGCGCAGAAAAGAGCAGTGCTTTCTTGGTCGAAATATCTTTCGAAACAAGCTGAAATGAAACGCTTAACAGCAAAAAGACCAGACAAATTTTTTTCATCGATCAAAACCTTTTTGTGATAAAAATTCCAGGTGATATTTGATTATTGACGAGAACTGGTGAAAATTTCACTTCAATATTGTTGGAAGCTGAAAGCGATTCCAGATTGTAGCTTCTGGTTAAACGAACAGCATCGATCGCAGCTACGATGTGGTTGAGAACAAGACCAAAGGAAAAAAGTTCGGCTTTATCATATTCTTCTTCCGCTGCCATTCGCATATCAATGTATTCGGCGCGTAATGATGAATATTTTCCGTTTGCACTATCATAGGTTTCTCGATTGTCCAAATAATCTGCAGCAGTTGAGTCAGTTGGCATGTTTCCACTCCAGGTCATGTCACCGATCCAATTAAAACCATTTGCTCCATAAATCGCAAACCAATCATTCCAGCCAAAAACATATTTAGGATATTTGCCGATATCTTCATAAAAATGTTGGGTGTTATCTTCATCAAGACGAAAATAATTTTGATAATTTATAGAAAAGTCTTGATTCATAAAATCGATCTCAGCATCATATTGATTTTGTCGATCATAATGCTCGTCAGCAAAATCTTCATAATCATCTGTGATATTGTCACCTTCCTTTGTATAATGGATATAACCGTAGATCAAGCCGATTTCGATGATCGGAGAAATGTAGGTTGTAATACTTTTTTTATTAGCATAAAATTGGCCCGCTCCGGGAAAAAGCGAAGACATGATCATTGCTTTAGCCACCGATTTTTTTTTGTGTCTGATCTCGATAATATCATTTGTGATCTCTTGTCCCCAAAGACTGCTAAAAACGATAAATGATATTACCATCACAATTATTTTTTTCATTTTCATCCTCCTCACTGTATCACAGAAAATTTGATTTTTTCTTTTTTATTTCCACTTTCGACAATTGCGAAATAGACACCACTGGCAAAATTTCTGGTATTTAAACGATGATCTTGCTCATTGGAATATTCCTTTTCTAATTCAATCGTTTGCAATAAATTACCCGCAATGTCAAATATCTTCAATTTGATTTTTGAACTGGCATTTTGGATGCGAAATCTCACTTCACCTGTTTTGGAAGGATTGGGATAGGCAAAAGCATGGAAAAGATCAAGTTGCCCAATTTGCTCAGAAATATTTCCCTCATAACAAGCAAAATAATTGTGACGATAACCGCTCCATTCAATTGGATCGGAAAAAATATTGTTCAGCTGCCCAGCATATAAATTCATTTCGCTGTCAGCAAAAATATAATCAAGAGAGTTTTCATTTTCATCCCAACAAAATTGATCAAGCAACCCAGCTTGTTGCCAATAAAAAGAATATTCGATCCGATATTCTGCATTTTCATCGAGAGCAATATATCCCCCATTATTTTCTGGAAGTAACGCAACATAAGTTTCATTCAAATATAATATTTTGGAAAAGGCTTTTTCTCTGATCTGACGATTTTCCAAATATGCTGGAAATCCGCTTTTCAAAGAGCCATTCAAAGTGATCACAAAAACACGATCACCTGCTCCAAAGACGAGATAAACCTGATCGGTCCCACCAAAACGGCTGATAGCTAATTGGCTGGGCAAACTTGTTGTGTAAGGATAGAGAGAAAATATCTTATCTGCTTTACCTGCTTGGATTTTGAAAATATCGCCCTGCTCATTTTGGATGAAAACAGCATTGTGAACAGGATCAATATCTTTGTAACAGACTGGATAATAGGAACTTGAGAATTCAGGAATGGTGACGCGATCGAATTCATTTGGAACTTGAGGATCGATGAGGAAAATACTTTCACGAGTGGAAGCAATGACATGAAATCCATCGAACGCTAATTTTGCATTTTTGATCGAATCGAAACGCTCGCTATTAATTGCCAGATATTCCGAAGTTGCCAGAATTAATTTTTCGAACTCGGGAAGAAAAAGCGGTGTATCACTGAGCGGTGCATCCAATTCCATTTCTTCAGAAATTGATTCTGGAGTAATTTGCCATAATTTATCATTTTGAGAAAAATAATATTCATCATTTCCATCTTGATCTTGATCAAAGCTCACAACAGGCTGATCGGGAGCAAAAGCGAAAGCTTGCGAAACGCCAAAATAGTTCTGCCAGGAATTCTCCATTTTACTGAAAAAGGTGATCGCTGAATCTGACTGAACAGGAATTGTCTGGAATGTATAACTAATTCCAAATTTCCCGATAGTTTTTATCGAATCAAATTCTGCGATTATTTCCGAATTATCAAAAATATTAAGGCCAAATTTCAAGGACATCGATCGTTCGTGATTCAATTCGATCGGACAGCTGCTGATATCATAAATGGAAAAGATGGAAGGATCGCCAGCTTTTGTTGCTAAAACAGGAGAAGAATGGGCAGATAATTCGTTATTGTGGTAGGTTCCAATAAATTCCATTTCACCATTATTATTCAGAATGTAATCATCATCCCAACCTGTAAAAAAACCATCTTCATCGATTTTCGGCATAAATTTGTAATATGGCTCATAAGCAGTTCCTTTCCAGAACATTGAACTGGCATTTCCAATATCCTGGATATTATCAGCTTCGATGATCTGCACTGCGCGATTGGAATGATAGATATTGATGCTGTTATTGGCAAAATTATCGTTGGAGAACATAATTTCTTCGTCGATGTGCCAGGCAAGAATTCCGCCGCCATAACTGTTATACTCATCATCGACCCAACCAGGTAATAAAAAATCGTATTCATAATTGTTGCTGCAATCAGGATTATCAGGCGGATAAGTTGGATGCAGAATGACGGTCGTATCAGGAGAAGTCCAGATATAAGTTCCACCATCACCATCCGGATCGACCTGTCGATTTTCCAACAAAACATATTCTTTTTCATTGAGTGGAATTTTCACAAAATAAGTGCTGGAATCTGTGAGAGTGCGACTATCCAATTTATTTTCTGCTGGCAAGAGCGTGATCTCTTTGCCAAATTGTAATTCATCGATATCTTTCAGAATGCCAGCTTGACGATAATAGTCTTCGAAAGGGATCAGACGGGACCAAACGCTGGGAAAGGCAGGAAAAGAACCTTCAATATTGTAGTAAGTATCATAATTTCCATCATTATCTTCATCGTAAGCAAAACTCAAAATTCCCGAACCGCCACTATCCATAATATCATAATATCCAACTTCCGGAGAAAAATTGTAGGTGTTATAAAGATCGACAAAACCTAGTGAATGCCCGAATTCATGCACAAGAACGCTATTAATTACTCCATAATTGTAGATTTCCGTATAAATACCCGTATCATCAATATCGATATCCTGCGTAATCGTTTCGGGAACATTGCAAGCATGATCTATCACGACATTTCCATCAACGATCGCCTCTTTGCCGTCTCCCACCTGGATGAAAAATGATGGAATATCATGGGGAGAATCTCCCAAAATATCGTGCTGCCAGTCTGATCCAGCATGAATGAACATAAAATGAGCATATTGACTGAAATCTATATCTTCGTCTTTATCCGCTTCTGCAAAGGCATCTTGAAAATATTCTTCGAATCTTTCGATCATCAGATCATAATCATCCATTCCAGGATTGTAATAACCCATTTTTTTTGGTAGTTGATATGCTTGGAAATCTCCTCTTTCAGAATAGGGGAAAACATCGATATCCAATTGCAATGAACCATAGCTGACTGCATCATAGTAGTGATAAAGCGCTTCGGCGATCTGTTCAAAATATTGATGATCGTGAGGCGGTCTGCCCAAAGTTATGGGATAATCGGCTGGATCTTGAATAAATTTTCCATTCCCTGTAGATAAAGAAACGCTGTCTGCTACAAATTCTAATAACAATATTAATACTTTATTTGAACTGCGAAACTGACTTTTTGTGAAACCATTTTGATAAAAGTATTCCTCGGCAGGATGAATTTTCTGGCTTACTTTATGATGTTTTGTCGTTCGTTTTTGAACAGCTAATTTTGTTCCCCAAAGATAATTTGGCAAAAAAATCCCTGCTGCTATCAAAAACGACAGGACTGTTTTTTTCATATTTTAGAATTCTAATTTGACTGACAGCGTTTGATTGTAATCCTGCAATCCACCACCGGGTTGGAAGCCATAATCAATATTCACCAGATATTCATCGTTGAATGTGTAATGAAAACCTGCGCCGAAAGAAACGCCCATAATATCACCAGCGCGGTCTGCTATGTAACCAGTTCGCAAAGATAAAAGATCAAGATAAACATACTCGACGCCAAGATTCCAGACAATTTCGCGCACTTCGATAGAATTGATAAAATTATTGATAGAAGAGAAATCGTTGATCTCATTACCTTGATCATCGGTTTGAGTATTGAAATCATCAAACCAGGCGGTAAATATTCTTTTATAAACAGGATCATCATTCGCCAGAACTTTGTTCATATCAGCATTTAACGATAATTTGTTGTATCTGGATTCGAGAAATCGATAGGAGAATCCCATTCTCCAATTCATTGGTAATGGATCAGCTTGAGATTTATTTATATAGGTAATATCTGGACCAATATTTTGAAAATTCAGGCCAAAATCGAGCTTATCTACTGGAGTGCTGAAATTGGAATAGCCAGCTCGCGACAATCCGGTAAGGTAAGCGATCCCATTATAGGCATAAAGAACACCGTTATAGGGAGATACAAGAATTTTTCCAAAATCCACACCCTGATGTTTCACACCAATATCAAAAGCATAGCTCATGCCTTGTCCTTTCACCGGTTCAGTTTCTCCCTGTCCTCTTGGCGCCAGATCGCTGAGGATGAATTTGAAAGCCAAACCCATACCAGCTCTTCGGCTCAATTGGTAAGCATAAGTCGCAGCAAGTGAAATATCATAACTTTCGAAAGTTTCAAATTCTTCACCATCATCTTCGGTATAAGTTTGTTCGCCGTAAGTCATATAGGTGGCACTAAAGCCAAGATTCCCAATATCTTCCACGTAATTATTTCCAGCGATGTAAAAATAATACATATCGTTGAAAACTTCACCGAACCAATTGGAATACATGCTGGCGAATTGTGTTTTACGATTAAAGGCCATTGCGCCGGTATTCCAATAGGCGGCGAAAGCGTCATCGACCTGCGCTACATAAGCTTCGCCCATTGCACTGGCGTGTGAGCCAGGTTCAATTAAAAGAAAGATCACAGCAGCATTGGAAACGGCATGGGAAAGCATCGGCATCACCATCATCATCAGTATCACCAGATATATCGTTTTAAATTTCATATAAATTCCTCCTAAAAAAATTGTAAAAATAAAAAATCGGCTTCTTTCAATTGCCACAATATTACAGAAAAAATGAGCAACCTCCAAAATTTATGGTGCCGAAGGCCGGACTCGAACCGGCACGAGTAAAAACTCGGAGGATTTTGAATCCACTGCGTCTACCAATTTCACCACTTCGGCACATTCAAAGAAACACATTATGTTTTGCAAAATTTATATGCTTGATTTGGTGTCAAGATTTTTGATCGATATTCAATCGTGATGAAAAAATATCTCTCGCTTGGAAACATCGTTTAACAAAAAAGAAGATCATATCTCTGCTTGACTGAAAAAAAGTATTAGAAAATTTTCCGTTGAAAGGAAAATGATATGAAAAAACATTTGATCTTAGGTACAGCTGGTCATGTCGATCATGGAAAGACAGAATTGATCAAGGCATTGACTGGTTTTGATTGTGATACACACAAGCAGGAAAAAGAACGCGGGATCACGATAAATCTTGGCTTTTCACACCTTGATCTACCGAATGGCAACAGCATCGGGATTGTTGATGTGCCGGGCCATGTTGATTTCATCAAAACGATGGTTGCAGGAGCTGCTGGTATTGATTTGGTGCTGTTGATCATTGCTGCAGATGAAGGCGTAATGCCTCAAACAGAAGAACATTTGCAGATCATGCAAATGCTGCAGATCAAATATGGTCTGATCGTCCTCACAAAAATCGATCTGGTCGATGAAGAACTTCTGGCTTTATCTAAAGATGAGATCAAAGAATTTACTTCTGATACTTTTCTGAAAAATGCTCCTATTCTAGAAGTTTCTTCTCGTTCCAAAAAAGGAATTCCCGAATTGATCACATCAATAATAGAACTGTGTGAAAAAGTGAATGTGAAAGATAGTGCAGGCATTTTTCGTATGTATATCGATCGCTTCTTTTCCAAAAAGGGATTTGGAACAATAGTGAATGGTTCGGTGATTTCCGGTTCGATCTCCAGAAAGGACAATATCTATTTGTTGCCAGCACACAAAGAACTGCGGATCAGAGCTTTGCAGCATCACGGCGAAGAAGTAGAAAAGATCTTTGCTGGAGATCGCGCTTCTCTGAATATTACCGGAGCAAAGCATGAAGAGATCCAGACAGGAATGGCTCTATCAGACAGTTTGATCCAAGCCAGCGATCTTATCGATGTCAAAGTTACGATTTTTGCAGATCGCCACTTAGGAAATTGGAGTAATGTGATCTTTTTATTTGGAGCTAACCGTTTGTTCGCCAAAATGCATTTATTGAACAAAGAAAGTTTGGAAAAGAGACAAACCAGTTTAGCACAGATTTATCTTCCACAGAAGATCATCGTGCAATTTGGCGATAAATTTGTGATCAGGAATTCTTCTGGCGATCTCACTTTGGGCGGTGGTTCAGTTGTTGATCCCTATCCATTGCATCATCGTCGCAAACGTCGTAAACAGATCAGGATCGTGGAAGGAATTGCTTCAGGAAATTTGGAAGAGATCATCTGGGCAGAAGTAAATAAAGTGAATCGAGCGATTTCTCACACAGAAATTTCTCAGATGATCAATCAAACACCGCAAGAAATAGCTGAATTTATCAAAAAAAATGCTGTCAGAGACATTGTTGTTTTTTGGGATGAAAATGAATTGGTCTTTCTCACCGAAAAATTGTGGAAAAAATATCAACAAAAAATTCTAAAGCAATTAGCCATTCATCATCAGCAAAATCCGCTGCTGGAAAATGGCTTAACCTCAAAAGAGATGAAAAGCTTTTTTTCTAGAGAAAAGAAAAAAAATGCCGAAATAGTTTTGGAAAATATATTATCAGAATTAGCGAACCATCACAAAATTGAGAAAATCGGTGAGAGCTGGAAATTAGCAAAACACAAAATTCAAATCAAGGCAAAATTGCGATCCAGATTGAATGAGATCGAAACTTATTTTAAACAAAACGGAGAGCTGGCACACAGTTTTCAAAACATTCGAAAAGAATTTCCAAAGATCAGTGAAAATATGCTCAAACAGATGCTATCCTATTTTTTTGAACAAAAGATATTGAGTGTTCTGGAAGGAAAATATTTCCTTTCATCTTTTTTGAAACAAGCGGAAAATGTGCTCAGATCTTATTTGGATAAGCATCCTGAAGGCATTAGATTGTCAGAATTCAGAGACCTTCTATCGACCAATCGGACAACAGCGATCTTATTATTGGAATATTTTGATGGGATTGGAATGACTCTGCGCAAAGACGAATTCCGGGTCTTGAAAAACAAATAAAAAAAGAGCCACAATTGCAGCTCTTTTAAAATGGTATCCCGTAGGGGAGTCGAACCCCTGCTGCAGGAATGAAAATCCTGAGTCCTAACCACTAGACCAACGGGACGCCGAATATGGTGAGCCTGGATGGATTCGAACCATCGACTCTCTGCTTAAAAGGCAGATACTCTACCACTGAGTTACAGGCCCTGAATACACTTATAAATTTATGAGACGCCAAAGTAAAAATAACGGTTCAGGTGTCAAATGGTTTTTATATTAAATTTGATTTTTTACCCCAACCGTTCTATTTGGTCTTGCGCCGATAACGAAATAATCTATGCCACGGACTAAACCAGTGTCTGGAATTATAAGAAATATCAGGTAAAGCACCTTGACTGAGCTGACGAACATCTTCGATCGTATAAAAAGCGTTTGGATTATACTGTTTCACTGTGGAAATAATATTTCTGATATCTTTGCGACGCGCTGGCAAAAAGATGATCTCAACCTTTCCACCATTCGCTAATGCCGGAACATTGATCACCGCATAACCCTTTGATCGAAATTCTTTCAGCAATTCATTTGCCTTTTTGCTGGTAATGATCCTGATCAATGTGATGCCGACCGCCAATTTTTGCTCAATGAGAATTCCTATAAAATTTCCCATCGCAAAACCACCAGCATAGGCAATATAATTGAGTGGCGAATTGATATCCTGCATCACTCTGCTGATGACGATCAACCAGATCAGAACTTAAAAAAATCCAATGATCGGTGCCAGAAAACGCATTCCTCGATTGACAAAGATAATGCGTATCGTTCCCAGCGTCACATCGAAGATGCGAGAAATGAAGATCAAAATGGGAAGTATATAAGTTAGAGCTTGCTCGGAAAAAATTATCTGCATTTTTCCTCTCACTCAATTGCGATCATAAAATTATTGACCATCATCTATCAAAACGAATATTGATGAATTAATGCTTATGTTTTTATATATTGCTATTTTAAAAGCAGCATTTTTCTGCTGGCTACAGCCTTCCCGTCTGCTTTCATTTGATAGAAATAAACGCCGCTTCCGACAGGTCTATCATTTTCATCTTTTCCATCCCAAATAAATGAATGAGTGAAAGGAGAATTCAAATTTTCTGGATCAACACGGCACTCAAAAGTTTTTACGATTTGTCCTTTCAAATTAAAGATATTAATTTCGATCTTTTCGTTCTGTTGAGAGCTAAAATTGATCGTAGTGGTCGGATTGAAGGGATTGGGGTAGTTTCCCAATAATTTTGTTCCAATTTCTGGGACGATCTCAGTTTGTGTTTCCGTATAATTCATGATATTCACATCGTCAATATACCAACCTTCGCCCGTAATTAAACCAGCACTACCCATCACAAAGCGTAATTTAGCTGTTCCAGAATAATCTGACAGATCGATTTCTTCTTCCTGCCAATCAAATGTGCCAGCAAAAACTTCTGTTTCAGGAATAAATGGCGAATTTGGTAGATTTAGAGTCGTGCAAGGATACCCGCCGACAGGAGCGATCTGCTCCCATTCACCATTGTTGACAGAAATTTCGATCAAACCGCCATCCCAGGTAACTCCATTATTATTTGCGCCTACGTCCATCCAGTGAAAGAATTTTATTCTTGTATTTTCAACCAGTTCGATTTCAGGCATTTCCAAAGCGGCATAGATAAAATTTCCATAGTTTGCTGATCCTGAACCTCCGCATTTCATAGAATAATTTCCGCCAAATGTGTTATTGCGAAAATCTTCCAGATGCCATTCATCAATGAAATCATCATCAAGGAGATAATGTTGCCATTCTCCTTCGCCATTTTCAAAATTGTGGGAGAAAAATCCGATCGGTAATTGCATAGAAGCTTGAGTTGTCAATCCGCCAACATCCATGATGATGATCTCCAATTCAGCAAAATATTCCAACGGGCAATTTTGAGCGACAGAAATATTTATGGGAAAATCTGTCCACACTGTTTCATCGGGAGCGATTTGAGTGATATTGCTGGCGCCATCGATAGTAATATAGGGATCTGACGTTGTTAGCAAAACAAGTGCATCATGAGAGAATCCACTGCCAATATTTGAAAAGGAAAGATCGATATCACCTTCTTCGCCGGGTTCCAGAATATTATCATCATTATTTAAAGCTTCGATCGAAAAGAAACTGAATTCCAGCTCCGGAGCATTGCAATGAAGATAGATAGTGCTGCTCCAATTTTCTGTTCCTGAAGAGTTGATTACGTTAAATTCGATCATTGTCTCGTCTGGAATATTTTGCAACAAAGCTATCTCGAAAGCATTTTCCAGAAGAACAGAATCAGTTGCTGCGATTTGAGAAGTTGTGGCATCACCAGCTAAAATTTCGACCAGGTCAGAATCTGTAGTTAATATGGAAAGAATGTCGCCCGAAGTAGGTTCAAGTCCAATATTTTTTAGTTCAATATCCAGTGAAAGCGTATCAAGAGATTGCAATTTTCCATCCAAATAACCACCGATTTCTGTGTAATGAACGCTATCACAGATCACATACTGTCCGAGGGAAATGATCTGGACTTCACCTTCATAGCGATAAAAATTCTGTTTTGTGACTGTAACCTTCATCACATTATCAGGAGTTTGCGGCGGGATATTCAGATTAGTGACATCACCAGTTCCTTGTGCGGCTGCGATCAATTCTCCGTCCACCGATAAACCGATCCACGCGCCTTCATCTGCTGAAACGCTGAAATTTTGCAAACCAGCAACGAGTTCGTCCGAATGAGAAACAGTTAATTGCTGCGGCATTTCGGTATAAACCGAGCTAAAAGCATCTCCGTGATGGTGAAAAAGATTATAGGTAACTTCTTTATTATTGGTATTATATGGCCATTGTGATTGCATCAGGAAATATTTTCCAGCAGCGTTAGCAAAAGCTGGTCTGATCCAATGAGAAGAAGTAGGTGGATTTCCCATATCGGGAAGAAAATCTGGCCACATTTCGTCAAACATTCCCCAGACAAAAGTATCATTCACAAAAGAATAGGAAACTTCTGAAGCAGCTATCAAGCCGAGCGCTCCGTATTCGTGACGATGAAAAGCTTCTGCAAAGCAAGTTCCACCATAATTATATTTTCCAGTGAGACAATTTATCGAGAAAACAAATATTGGGTCTTCATTCGATAATCCACTCAAATCATTGATATCGTAGTCAGGTTCTCCCCAGCCTGTAACTCCGCCGTGATCACGATGCAGCATCATGAAAGCACCGTTATTTATTGAATTATTAATATCAACAGCTGAACCACCATTCCAGCCGCCGAGCACAGCAGGCGAATCTGGAATATAGTCTAATCCATCCGGACCAAAAACATTCATAATGATATTCGTGTTTGTTGCTGTTGACCAGGGATCAATGGCTGGATTTCCGTCATAGATTTCATTGATGCGCGTCTGATTTTTATCCAGAGCATTATTCCAAAAACCACCAACAGCTTCTGAACAGATTTGGAACCAGCGCTCAGTCTGCCAGCCCAAAGCAGTAATTGGATGATTATAAAATTCGGGATTTGTAGGTGGATTACGCTCATAATTCATAAATTTTGTGATCATACTGGAAAGATGCGATTCATTTTGAGCTGCAATTCGTGCCAGGATAATATCTTCTTGATCGTTATTATCAACATCTGCATAGATATGATCGGAAGCACAATATCCATTCCAAATCGGGGCTGCCACAGTATTTCCCGTCGTGCCATAATCTCCCAGGATCAAGATAGCTACAGGTGGAATATCCCAGCTTTCATAGGCATTATTTATATAATTTTCGATCGCTACTGCTGAATTACTGCCAATTTCTGTTGTAGTAACGATACCTGTTTTTATCCCCTGTTCATTGCGGAATACTCTGATCGAATCTGCCCAGTTCAAAAATATTGGATCATCAGGAGAAATGATCAGATATTCATAGCCATCTGGTCTTCCTTGCGAGAAAGAGTATTCGACATTGTCGAGAACAGCAGCATTCAAAAAAATATTTTGAAAAAGTTGATCCCAATAAGGATTTCGCAATCTTCTTTCGCCAAACTGTTTATTTCCACCGGTGAAATCGATTTTTATCTCAATATCGTGGAGCAATTGCAATTCTCGCTGCACAGGATTATATTGAAAAGGCGAAATTGAGATGATCACAGCATCGATACCTCGAATTTTTGTTTTTTTGGAAATCTTTACCGGTTGCAACGGATAAAGTTCGTCCTGCTGATAAATTGCAGCATTTTCGTTATAAACCAATGGGCCCGGTTCATTTTCCCAAGGAATAACTGGAGCTGGAGAAATTAATATATTCTTGTAAATCTCCCTCTTCCCTATATTATAGCTCATTTTTATCCTGGCATTTTGTGGAAGACAGATGAAATTGCTATAGGTGGGGAGATCAGGCGCCCCTGATTGGTTGGGAAGAAAATTCTCTTGGGCTACAATTTTTTTGTAATGCTTGCCGTTGATCTTCACTTCGTTCAGGTCATAGTTTTGAAGCTCAAAGGATAAATTCAAGGCCTGGTCAGACTGGGAAATTATCTGTAAACTTGATGTAGCTTCTATCATAAAAGGCAACAAAATCACAAATAATATCATAAAAAAATTTTTATACATTTTTCCTCTAATTCTTTTTCTCATAACATAAAATATCATTTTCACCGTATCATTTCATCAGGATCATTTTTTTGGTGGAATTGTATTCCTCGGTCCGCATTTTGTAGAAATAAACACCGCTTGAAACGTTGTTGTTGTTATCGTCTCTACCATCCCATGTGATCGTGTGATATGCCGCACTGAGCTCTCCATCGACCAAAGTGCGCATTTTCTGTCCCTTCAGGTTGTAGATGTTCAGAGTAACGTTTGCTGCTTCTTTCAGGCTGAATTTGATCTGCGTTTCCGGGTTGAAAGGATTCGGATAGTTACCACTGAGTTCTGTAACAGTCGGTACAAGAATACCGTTGGCATCTACGTGTCCTTCGATAATAGCAGCGTTGGAATAATCCGATTCATATCCACCACTGTAAACTGCTGTAACGTAATAGATGTAATTTCCGGTCGGCACATTCTCATGGACATAGAAATTATTCGTTACACCTGTTGCAACTGGATCTGTCAGATCATCGCGATAGATCGTGTAGCTTTCCAGACTGCGGTTTGGAGCATCCCACTGGATCATGATATTCGTTCCGGCAGAACTTGCTGCTGCATTTGTTGGAGGTGGAAGTGTTACTTCTGCTTCGGCTGTATTAGATGGATCGGATTCTCCGTTCGGTGCCGTATATACTGCGATCACATAGTAATCATAAGTTCCCGAATCCAGTGATTCATCGGTGTAAGTAAGTGTGTTAGGATCCATGATCTCTTCGATCATAGCTCCATCACGATAGACTTTGTAACCGGAAAGAGCTCTGGTCTCACGGTTCTCGATAGTGTTCGCTCTGCGAGAAGGACGATCGAAAGCTGCTTCCAGTTTAGCCGATGTACGCATCATAGGAAGTTCCGGTTGTGCTTTGCGTACAGGTCGGATAGCTCTGCCGGCACTCAAGTCGTTAAGGGGTGCGGCTACACCTGTGATACACCAGTTGAAGTCCAGGGTTGCACCGAGATTGGTAAGCAAGTCCCAGGCTCCGTTGAAGTACATCCATGCACCTTTATCGGGTACCATCGGTCCGGCATCGACGCTGGCAGGATGATCTCCTGTAGCACTGATCTCGTAACCGATCCAGTATTCATTACCAGATACAAGTGGTACGGGGGAGTTGAGTGTGTGTACTGTCCAATCGGCTGGAGTAACACTGCCGGTGATATCTTCGGAATAAACTTCCGTTCCCGGATCTCCAAAGGAACCACCTTCATATACCTTGATCGATACGGCACTGAAATCACCTGAATGGATGTGTACTTTCACTTCAGTGATCGCTGTGACATCGTAGAAATCATCTAGCTCTACTGCATCGAAACGAGCAGCACAGATGAAATCCACTGCTCCACCTGTTCCGATCCCGTTATTATCATAACCCGTATGATGCAGGAATTCTCCACCTTGTCCCGAAGGTTGTTCCCAGGTAAGTTCTACGTCGTTGTAGTCTACCACGGTTGCTTGCAGGTTGGAAGGTGGATCGAAAGTTGCCGGTATGTATTCCAAAATAATGTTCAGATCTGTTATCTGGTTTTCTTCCACTACCACATCTTCTGCAGTAAAAGGCTCATATCCGGTTAATGTGGCAGTCACGTCGTAAGTTCCAGGTAAAAGCTCCAGTGAATAATTGCCGGAAGCATCGGGATTAACCGTTAGATTTCCCACTTCGATTTCCACATCTTCCACATTACCAGTTCCACCATCTAGAGTTACTGTTCCTTCGATATAACCAAAATTGGGTCCCGTGCCACCCAGATCGAAGAAATCGACATATTCTGCCATAAGATCTTCTTTTGTAAATGCACCATCATCCAAACCACCGAATTCAAAAGAAGTACCGATCGTTCTGTAACTTCCTTCATCATAGGCGACAGCACAACCGTAATCAGGTAATTGATTGCGGAAGAAATCAAAAGCTGAACCAGTCGGTTCGATATGATCCATCCAGTTATTATCACCGGAATAGGAATAGTGCATACTTTCAGCAAAAGTTCCTGTTTCTCCGTTGATAGGACCGAGATCAGAAGTTCCATCACCCGTTGCATTAATATTGAACATGGGATGAACAGCAGTTTGTGTATCAAAATACCAGGTATCACCACCTTCCATGTAAAGATAGCCACCGTTATCCAGATAATCTGCCAGTTGCGTTCCTTCGCCGGAAGAGAGAACATGGTTATCGCTGTAGATACCCAAAGCAAGAAAAACGGTTGTGTAAAGATTCAGATCAGCAGGAAAAGCTGTGAGATATTCACTGGTAATTCCCAGATCATTTAATGCGTTCTGCATTGCGGAAGCAGAATTCAGATTTTCATCCAGATCTATTATGACAACTGGAATTTGCCCGACGATGAATTCCATTTCAAAACTGTTTGTGTAATTTCCACCATTTGCACTCACTTCGAGAGTGAACTCTGCTGTAGTTCCCAAAGGCGTGGAAGCATCAGCTGTGAGTGTGAAAACTGCCACTTCAGTTTGATTCGGTGAGATATTTCCAAAATTTGCAGTATTCACATCCAGCGTGATATAAGGAGAAGTTGTTAAAATTGTTCCTGTCGTATTCTCGGCTAGTTGATCACCATTATTTCGAAGTTCTGTGCTGAGATCGACGGTTTCACCAGGATCGATGCGACCATTATTATTCCCAGCAGAATCATCAATTTCATAATTCATCAGACCAAGATAAACTCCCGGAGAGCTTTCCAGCGCTTCGATCGCATCCAGATCAAATCCCGCATTAGCAGCTGTTTGCGCTCCATCTCCATCGTCAACGATCTTGATATATTGCGCTTCGATAATGCTTCCCATTGCCAGATCAAATTCTGTCGTTCCAGTTCCAGTTCCCAAAAATTCCCAGGGACCATCTACGCTATCGCTGGCATAACAATCAAAACTTTCAGGAGAAGTATCGCCTTCGTGAATTTTGATATCATTTCCAGGACCATCTGAGATTGGATATTGCATATCAACGATCACCCAGCCATTTTTTCCTATTGAATAATTTCTGTTATCTGGTGCACCGATAATTCCAGGTGTATCACCCTCGTCAGCAGTATTATTATCAGGAATCTGTGAGCTTACTATGCGATAAATGTATTGTCCATCTTCAGGTTGGAGCTGGAAATCGGTCGCAGTCGAATTATTTGCTGTTACCTGCACATCTGTGATAGTTTGCGTTTCATAGCCATTTGCCACAATGGTGAGGTCATAAATTCCTGGTAAAACATATTTGTGATAATCGCCTACAGCAGGATCGGTATAGCATGGGAAATAGTCATTGATAAAAACTGCTGCTGCGATAGGTTCGCCATTTGTAGCATCAGTCACAACGCCTTCCAATCCGTAACCAGCATATTCGATCATAGCGATCATTGCCGGTTTATTGCGATTGTAATAGAGCTGAATTTGGGAAGCAGGTGGATGCTTTGAATAAGAAATTTCCATCGACCAACTGATCGCACCAGCTGCGCCATAATTTGTATCTTTCGTGCTACCATTGATCGGGTACATTCCTGTGCAACCCTGTCCGTAAGACATGTTAGCATAAGTAGAAGTATTTGAATAAATTCCAGCCAGGTCCATAATGTGACCATAATCAGGGCATTGATCTGCACGATAACTCCAGGGACAGGAGATAAATTCTGTTCCGCTGTGATAGGTGGTATGCACCACGAATTGTCTGCTATAAGTCGCATTGCGGAGAGCTTTTGATTCTGGCTGAGAAAAAGCACCAGGGCTTCCGCCCCAGGCATCCCACATATAACCAGCATCTCGATTCAAATCGACACCATTGGCATTTTCTCGATTGTCAGCAACTCGTCCATCAGGATTTACCATATAATAGATCCATATTTCGCGGTTATCTATCAAATTTGTGATGATTGGATCAGTTCCATAATCCAGACAAAGATCGCGGGCAAAGCGGATGCAATTTTCAGCAGCTCCAACTTCATCTCCATGGATCCCGCCATCGAACATAACTTCTGGTTCATTTTCATCCATCGTAACATTATCGGTGATTTTTAGCGCGCCCAGTTCCCGATTTTGCACGGAATAGCCAAAAACGTGTTTTTCGCAAATAGCTGGAAAAGCATTTGCCAGACTATCAGCCAGAGCAATTATCTCATCTGCAGTGTGATAGAAATCTCTGGTGAGATCACGATTTTCCCAAAACCCATCATAGCTGGTATCTTCCCGCAGAATATTATAATCAAGGCCCAAAGCTTGTATCTGAGAAAATTGTTTTGAATTGACATATAAGACTGCTTCTCCGTTAGGATATATATCTCCATTCAAATTCAATGCAGCCAAATTTTCCAGATCATTTTGATCTTCAAAATAAACTCTAATTTCCATTTCTTTTTGCCTGTTAGCGAATAAATTGATTATAATCAAAGAAAAGAGTAAAAAAACTGTTAATGCTTTTTTCATCATTATTTTACCTCCAGAAATAATTCATTATACATATTATAATGCAATACTGGTTCCAATAATCAGCAAATCAATAGAAGTATAAAGTACATTAAGGATCAAAAATAAAACATAATTGGTTCAAAAACTGCAAACTCGTTCAATCTAAATGTTTTTTTATTCTTTGATTATATCTTGACAAATTTTTCCTTGAAAAGATTGGCAATCAATGTAAAAAAAATATATCAATCTGGAGTACAATTATGAAAAAAAATTTAATCTTGCTTATACTGATAGTGTTCACTTCTCTTTATGGGGAAATTATCGTTGAAACTGACTTCACCGGAACCTTTCCCCCACCTGGTTGGCAAACCACTTCTTCCTCAGGACAGATAAATTGGCAACAGAGCAGCAGTAATAATGCTGGCGGAACCCAACCAGAAGCAGAATTCAATTGGTCACCTTCGACGGTAGCTGTGCAGAGATTGGCATGTGATCCCGTCAATACTGTGGGAGCTACTGAATTGGAGCTCGAATTCAAACACAGTATCAATGACTTTGATGGAAATTATACTTTGCGCCTGGAAACTTCCAGCGATGGCCTAAGCTGGAACACCGTTACCACATTTCCTTCATCTGATCTTCCAGCCACAACCGAAAACATTACGGTAACAACTCCCGATGTCGGTTCTGCAAATTTCCAGATCGCTTGGGTCTTTGATGGAGATTCCTACAATATAAATTATTGGTATATCGATGACATTATTTTGGAAGGAACGCTGATCACCTATGACAATGACCTTGCGGGAATGGAAATTGAAGGACCAATGGTAGCAAATGCTGGAAATACTGTGAATTATGACGTCACTGTAAAGAACGTTGGCTATAATGTCCAAAATTCCTACACAGTCAAATTGATGCGTAATAATGAGCTTCTTAATTCGATCGACATCAATGCTGCAATCGCTCCAGATGAAATTGTCACACACACCTTATCCTGGAATATTCCCGGTGATGAACCGCAGGGAACTACTTCATTACACGGCGCAGTTGAATTGCAAGGAGATGAGAACACGGCAAATGATGCCACCAATGAGATCGATGTGCAAATTTTTCCACCAGGCGTCATCGAAATTAATGTGGGCAACGGAACTGAAAATAATGATCGAACGCCAGTTTGCTTCCAATATAAAAACAGTCTTTCTGAAACGATAATCTTTGAAGATGAACTCGGTATCAGCGAAAGTTTTATCACTCAGTTAACTTATTACACTAATTTTAATAACGATCTTTATAACAAACCTACAAAAATTTGGATCGGTGAAACCACACAAACGAATTTAACCTCAGGTTGGATTCCAGCTTCTTCTCTCACGCAAGTTTTCGATGGAACCATCAATTATCTTTCCAGTCAGAATTCTGTCACGATTGAATTCGATAACCAATATTATTATGAAGGCGACAATCTGGTCATCATGGCATTTCGTCCGATGGATGATCAAACCTATGGCTCAAGCTGTTATTTCTTACACACAGAAACTACGCAATATATTGATAGAACAAGATATGAACGAGATGATGATATGGTTTTGGATCCTTACGATCCACCAACAGGTTATAGCTTTGAAAAATTTGCAAATGTCACGATCACCTTTTTCCAGGGTGCGATGGGAAACGTGGAAGGTTATGTGACAGCTGATGACGGAACACCGATCGAAGGTGCAGAGATCGAGATCGATGAAAATCAAATGATCACCTTTTCTGACGCAGACGGCTATTACTTTTTTGGCAATATAACAGTGGGAAATTACACTTTTACAGCTTCCAAATACGGCTATTCGCCAGATGTGCAAACAGCCGAAGTTTTGGAAGATCAAACTATCCAATTGGATTTTGAGCTCATTCCTCTGGGACAGGTTTCTGTGAGTGGAAACGTGGTTGGAAGTGATGCGCCAAGTATTGGTCTGGAAAATGCTGTCGTCACTTTGGATGGCTTTGCTAATTATGAAGTTTTTACAGATCAAAATGGTGATTTCCAGATCGATGATGTCTATACAAATATCGATTATGATCTGGTCATTTCCTATGAAGATTATCAAACTTATGAAGAAATGATTCAAGTTGGTTCTACCAGCCTTGATCTGGGAACAATTGTGCTTTCAGAATTGGCTTATCCGCCTGGCAATGTTTTTGCTGAACAAAATGATCCTGGCACATTGGTTGACCTAACCTGGAGCTCTCCCGGTCAAGGCGGTGGTGAATTTCGCTATGATGACGGAGAAGTTGATTTTCAAATTGGATTCAGTGAAAATTATCCAAATGGTGTTTTCGGCGCTGTTCATCCAAATATTTCGATAATTCAGGAAATTCAGTGGTATCTCACTTCCGATTATCAAACTCATGATAATGTAAAGCTTTATATTTTCGGCTTGGATAATGAAGGAAAGCCCAATCAACAGGATCTGATTTTTGATTCTGGATACGTTGATAACATTGATGATGAGTGGAATGTTTTTGAACTGCCTGAACAGATCGAAGCTTATGAAGGATTTTGTCTGGGAATTTCCACTCCCAATGAATACACTTCTCTAGCGCTTGATGACGGCGAAAATGCACCTTGGGAATTTCAATTTGGCACACATTTCAGCATAACCGATTGGACCGATGAGAATGAAACATGGCAGGATATTGGTGATATGGGCGGAATATTCCAAAAGAATATGTTTCTACGAGCCTATGGTGTAAATCTGGGAAATACTGCTCGAGTTCAAAAAACATTGTTAGCCAGAAATGAAAGATTACGTTCTTTTGAAGGCTATAACATCTATCGTTTTCCAGAAACTTCTCATAATAATCCTGATGAATGGGAACTGATCGGTGAAATAGTTACGGATACCACTTTCACTGATCTAACCTGGGACAATCTACCAAATGATGTCTATCAATACGCCATCAGATCGGTTCATACTAATAATATTGAATCAATTCCAGCTTTCTCAAATTTGGTAGAACGGACGACAGCTTTTACTTCGCCAGACGAACTAATACCAGCAACAAAGTTATTGGGCAACTTTCCAAATCCCTTTAATCCTTCGACAACTATCTATTTTAATATAACACAAAATCCCACTTCCGTGAATCTGGAAATTTACAATATCAAAGGACAAAAAATACGAAAATTAGAAATCACTGAGGAGGAAAGAAAAAATGGATCAATTTCTTGGGATGGAAAGGATCAGAGCAATGAACTGGTAGGCAGTGGAATATATTTCTATCATTTAACTATTGATCAAAAAATAATTTCCAGCAAAAGAATGCTGTTGTTAAAATAAAAAAAGAATTAATCAATTTTGATAAATGTTAAGTAATATAATGCAATGGAACGATAATTGCATTTAATAGAAAAATAAAATGTAAATTCAGGAGGAAAAATGTTTAAGCATTTACAGAACGAAAAAGGATTTAGTTTGATCGAATTATTGGTAGTGGTGGTGATCATCGCCATTCTCGCTGCAATCGCAGTCCCGATTTATATGAATTATGTGCGTAATGCCAGATCAACCGAGGCACAAACGGCAATAGCTGCTATTCGGAGCACTTATCGCGTCCACTATCAAACCTATGGAACGACAGAAAACTATAATGTTGAAGAAGCGCTGAAAGATACTCAGCTTGGAAACCGTACTTTATTAAATTGGGAATTCGAAGTTGTGGGAAATCCACCAACTCGCTACATTGCTACTTCGACCGAAGAATTTCCTGAAGGTGAAGGAAAACAAGTCTGGTATGACGTTGATGACGCAAAATATCATGGTTATGGAACAGGAGAGGACGAAGAAAGCGAAACTTCTCAAGAACAAATATTAGATTAATTTCGGAGGTGTCAGTTGACCGTTAAAGAACTATTGCAATTCACAACCGACGCAGGAGCTTCCGACCTTCATATCAGCGCTGGCTCGATACCGATGGTGAGAGTTCTGGGAAAAATGAAAAAACTTAATCTTCCAAAATTTTCCAAAGATGAGGTTAAACAACTTATTTACAGCACAATGAATAAATCACAACACGCAATATTTGAAGAAAAATTGGAAATCGACTTTTCCACAAAACTGGATGATAACACTCGTTTCCGCGTGAACGCCTTTCATCAACTAAATGGTTTGGGCGTTGCCTTTCGCGTAATCCCAAATGTGATCAGAAGTTTTGATGATCTGCATTTACCAGAAGTTCTGGCGCGCCTGGCAATGAAAGATAGAGGACTGGTGCTGGTGACAGGTCCCACAGGAAGTGGAAAATCAACTACGTTGGCAACAATGATCGATTACATTAATGATCACAAACATTGTCACATAATTTCTATCGAAGACCCGATCGAATACGTACATGCCAGCAAAAACTCTTTGGTTAATCAGAGAGAAGTTGGTCACGATACCTGGTCTTTCGATATCGCTTTGCGCTCGGCATTGCGTGAAGACCCGGATGTGATCCTGGTAGGTGAAATGCGAGACCTGGAAACGGTTTCGCTTGCGCTGCGTGCGGCAGAAACAGGACATCTTGTGCTGGCCACTTTGCATACAAGTAGTGCTACAAAATCGATCGACAGAATGATCGATATGTTTCCCAAGGAACAGCAAGCACAGATCAGGTCTATGCTGGCAGAATCACTGCAAGCGGTCGTCGCACAGACTCTTCTACCGATGAAAGATGGAAGCGATAGAATTCCCGCCTTAGAGATCATGATAGCAAATTCAGCAGTAAAAAATCTGATCCGTGAAGAAAAGACCTATCAAATTCCTTCCGTGATTCAAGCTGGAAACAAAGAAGGTATGCAATCCAAAGATCAATCTTTGTATAACCATGTAATGAATGGATATTTAGACCGAAAAATAGCGAAGGAATTTGCCGATAATCCCAAAATGTTTGCCACAGGAACAGGTTTTTAGAATGTTTTATAAAATTATCAAATCGGAAAAAGGTTTTGGTTTGATCCAAGTTTTGGCAGCTCTGATCATAGTTACGGTTGCCATCGCCGGATTATTCATCAGCATTTATGTTGCCAAACATAAAGCTATCGAAAATTATCACTACCGTGTGGTATTGCTTAAGGCAATGGAAAAATTGGAAGAATTGAAATATCAGAATATGTATAATAAAAATTCTACAGTCGATATCAGTCAATTAGAGACCGGTTCTTTTAAGATCGATGATCAAGGTGATGAAACAATCGAAGGTTTGATCAATCTCAGCAAAAACTCACTAACTGACCTTCAAGTAGCAAATTATGTGGACTATGACATTATCACGATCAAGATCAAGTGGGAAGATGGACCGAAAGAATATTTTGGAACACTTCTCAATAGAGAAAAAGAATTGATCTTGCGTGAAGATTATTTCTATCGAACTGATGTTGTAGGCAGGTGATGATAATGATCAAAAATCAAAAAGGTGTTTCCTTATTAGAAATGGTCGTTGCATTGCCTTTAGCGGTTATGGTTCTAGCCGGTCTATCTGTCGCAATTCTAAATTTTATTATCAATTATCAAGAAGTTAAATTATACACTCAACTACAAGAGGATCTATTCAATGCAATTGAGACTATCCGCTATGGCTATACTTACGAAAACGTAACAGAAGATGAAGGTTTGATAGGATTGGCCACAGCACGCAATGCTTCCATTGGAATCACAGACAATTCTCTACTAATCAAACCTGTTATCATCGACCAATCTTTTGGTTCAAATTCTCATTGGAGTCGTTTCAGAATAGATGGCAACGGACATATGAACGTTTATTCCCGCTATGGTGTATTACACTTCGAGGAAGCCAAACAAGTATTTCCTTCCACGAAAACAAAAATGTTTGGCAATGAACCTCAATTCAAGATATTGAATCCCAACACAGCCTGGCAGATCATTAAGCGTGATGGGTCTGGTAATGCCGTTCTCGTGAAAATTGAATTGGAAGCACAGGTTCGCTTCAGAGAAAGACAACCCGATCAAAGTTTTGATGAAGATAAAGAAAAGAATTTGCGCAAGATAAAATACGAGACCTCGATTTTCGTCGGAAACAGCCAAAATCAAGGAACTTGATATGATGAAAATAAAACAAATGATCGATGAAAGAGGCGGGATCGTGTTGATGGCAACGGCAATAATTGCCAGCATCACCGCTTTGGCTTCTGCAGCTGCATTGATGGGTATCGTGACTTCAGATCAATTAAAAACTCAATATGAACATGATCAGATACAAGAAGAAATATTATTGCGTTCAGAAGCGACCAGAACCCATCTTGCCATCGAACACAATACAAATCGTCCACTGCCTGGTCGCGTTATCGAAATTTTGGGAAATGACCGTGCCACGACTTACACGATCAGAAATAAAAAAGAATGGCTAACCCTTTCTAATTATATGGGATTCACTTCTGAACAAGCGATCGCAGTTCGCTCACTCATCACAGCAAAACGTGCTCGAAAATTCATACCATCATACACCTCTCCAATTAAAAGATTCACAGAACGCGTTATCAAAAATAAAAGCTTAGCAGAATTTCAATATTTTACTCATACTGAGCAATCAGAAAATGCTGATGGGGGTTTTGATGCATCTCTTGTTAAGTTTTGGGGACCAGATGTTCTTTATGGACCTGTTCATTCTAACAGCGATATCTGGATCCAACAAGCTGGAGGTGGTAACAACAACGGATGGCCTACATTCTATGAAAAAGTAACCACTACCGGTATTTTTATGAACTACGATACAAATTCTCCTTTGATCGGAAGTGGTGCACCTATAGATGACATTTTCCGTGGAGGTTATGAAGAAGAAGTCACACATATTGTCTTTTCACCATCTGCTACTGATCTCAGTAATAATGGAATTCCTCTGGGTAATGACGACACCGATATTGTCTATGTAAAGCTTAATGGCTCCAGTTATGTTTCCATGTTTGGTACAATTGTCAATCAAGGCGTAGAAGATTTCAAAGTCTATAGCTGGTATCCACACAATGAGCAAATTGCCAATGATATTGTGAATGCTGGCGGAAATTGGTTTGAAGACGCAGATCACGTTTGGACAAATGAAGTAACGATCTATGATACGATCTGGACTACTGGTTCCACTGGTTCGATTAACAATCGTTCTTTTTGGGCAGAAAATTCAGAATTATGGATAGAAGGGCACGTCTCTGGCAAAACCACTTTCGGTGCAAGAGATACTGTTTTTATTGTCAGTGATATTACCTATGCCAATACTAATCCTGGCAGCACGCCTGACGGCTTTTCGGGCATTGATCCCATAACTGGCGAACCGCAATATGATGGTGAGCCTAATCGTTTTGATTATTTTGGTCTGGTTTCAGAAGCCAAAATATTGATCCGATATAAACATTTTGATCCTTTTTTAGATTTTGAACTGCGAGATGACAACTGCGATGATATTATGCTCTATGGTGCTTATGCTGCAATCGGAGAAGGAGATCAAAATTTATATCCAGAAATGTACTGTCACTATGATGGGATCTTTACTTTCCAATATCACCATCCACATGGATCCACTCCAAATTTTACCGCTTTGAGTCCTTACACTTTACAAGAAACCACCTACACTTATGTGGATCTACACAAATATATTTATCCTAAAATTCCTTATGTTCCTCCATCACTACAGGGCTTTTATTTGCACGGAGCTGCTCCTGTTGGTACCACTTGCGGTTATCCTTATGAAGATCCCGATTATATAATTTCATATCCGAATAACGGACCTGGATATATGCTTCCCTATGGAACAGATTGGCCTTGGTATAATCCGGTATGGCCAGAATCTGCGAATGATATTGTATTTGAGCGTGGCGTGATTGAAATTTACGGAGCAATTGCTCAAAGGCGAAGAGGTTTTGTGCATCGTTCGGGAAGTGATCCCTACAATCATCCACAAGGAAATTCTTCACCCAATCCCTGGGAAATTGATCAATATCATTATGATGGGAATCATTCACCAACTGGTTATGACAAAGAATATTATTACGATAAAAGATTTTTATATGTGCAACCTCCCGATTATCCTGAGATCTACCAAGGTTGGGGAACAAACCAATTAGCGACTTTCAATGAACAATCCTGGTATTTCAGATCTCCTGATGAATGGGATTAATAGATATTTTAGAAAAAGATAGATGGTGAGGTTTTATGGCAAAAAAGAAAAAAGTTAAATTTAAAGAATCAATCGGATTGGATATTGGTGAATACAATATCAAGATGGTTCATCTAAAAAAACAGCATCAAGGTTTCAGCCTGATCAATTACGAATCACGTTCGACCATTGCTGAAGGCGTCGAACCCGTTCAATCCGATCTTTCACCCGATCGCTTTCCGCCCGTGCTTTCCAGCATGTTGCAGACGATGAAGATCAAGCCACGGAAGATCAAGCGGATCGTATCTTCGATCGGTGGAGAAAATACAAGTATCAAACAGATCAAGACAATATTCTTGCCTGATGATGAATTGGAATCTGCGTTATTTTTTGAGGCGAAGAAACATCTTCCGATCAGTGGTTCTGAGATGATGCTGGACTATCAAGTGCGTCATGTGGAAGAAAAATCCAATAATATGCATATAATTCTGGCTTCTTCTACAAAATCAGAAGTCAATGCACACACTCAGATATTATCTTCAGCTGGAATGTCTCCAGGCATAATAGATTTGGAACCTTTAGCTGTAGCAAATAGTTATCTTTTGAATGAAGCAATTGAAGAAGGTGTCTATATCATTCTGGATATCGGTGCTTTCAGTTCTAATCTGGTAATTTTTGGACCACAGGCAAAATTTTTTGCTCGTGATATTGACTGGGGTGGATTTAATTTCACCAAAGATATTATGAAAGCAAAAAATATGGATTATGATGAGGCCGAAAAATATAAATTTGAGCACGGTCTGAAAACAGAAGAAAAAAAAGAAAAGAAAGATTCCCTGATCGCATTGGATATTACAGAGAAAACTACAACCGAGCTTATCGTGCAAGAGGTGAAACGTTCTTTGCGCTATTATGTCAAAGAAGCAGGAAATAGTGATTTCCGAAAAATATTACTGGTCGGAGGTGGCGCAAAATTGATCGGACTTCCCGAATATTTGAACAAAGAATTGAACGTTCCCACTGAAATATTCAATCCTTTTATTGGTTTGGATAAACCAGCAAAATTTGCCGATGAGTCTGATCCAGAATTTGCCCTGGCAATTGGTCTGGCAATGCGACCGGAATAACGAGGTTTTTATGAATCAAATATTTTTTAAGATAAATTTGAATAAATATGGTGAATTGAAGCAAAAAGCGGAATCGGAAAAAAAGACTTTCCGCTATACTGCAATTTCCTATGCACTGGTTCTGATCATCATGATCGGTATTGTAGTAACTTTTTACTTCGATCTCCAGAAAAAAGTTGGTAATCGTAGCAAACTATTGAATGAGATCAGAGACGAGATCGAAAGCTATCAAATATCTGGCGACTTCCTTTCTCGACGAGATTTGCAAAGATTGGCGCAGATCAGCACAGAACGAATATTCTGGGCAAAAAAATTAGTAGCTTTGGCAGACAAAACAACTGACAAAATAGCGATCACACATTTCAATTTCAAGAATCACCGTTTGAGTTTATATGGCATCACAAAATTGGATAGAAAACAAAAGGAATTTGATCTCATCGATAATTTTATCACAGAATTGAAAAACAACCTTCATATCAGTTCGGACTTTCCTGAAATAACTTTTGTGAATTCTCGTCGTGATTTTGAAAAAGATGTGGAAATCCTGCGCTTTCAAATCGATTGTATCGCTAACGCTGGTCAAGGAGGTTCAAGATGAAACAAAAATATTTAGCTCTATTATTCATAATTATCCTGACAGCGATCCTCTTCTTTTATATTAGCTC
Organism: Candidatus Cloacimonadota bacterium; assembly: GCA_018400535.1. Classification (GTDB taxonomy): domain Bacteria; phylum Cloacimonadota; class Cloacimonadia; order Cloacimonadales; family TCS61; genus TCS61. Next base: position 23,638 of record JAGYMQ010000089.1, on the reverse strand, counting down.
AAAAACGATCGCAAAAAAAATTGATCTGATCGAAAGTTACGACGAAGAGATCAAAAAGAAGCAGGAACAATTGAATAGCGCAAAAGTCTTGAATGAACAGCTCAAAGAAGTTTCCAAAGTGATCATGAACAGCATGACCCAAGAAAAACATTTTAGTTCAGAAGAAGTTAATGATTTCGTGAAACAAATTGCAAACCTGGCAGACCGTTATAAAATTCCGATCCATGCTATATCTCCAAAATTCGTTGATTCTGGTAGCAGGAGCTTGGTCGAACATCAATATGGTTTTATGTTGAATTGCACCTATGTACAGCTGGGACAATTTTTGACCGAATTAGAAAGTTTTGATCAGATCATCAAGATCACAAATCTGGATGTGAGTCCGATCAGCACAGATAAAAGTGATAGTAATATTGAAACACGTTATCGGGTCGGAATCGAGCTTTCTACTTACAAGATCATCAAGGAGGCATAATATGGAAGAAAAATATCTGAAAGATTTCATTATTGCTCTGATCGTGATATTATTGATCGCTTTCGGTGTGAAAAATGTCTCTCTCTATAATCAAGTTGAAGAAGTTCCAGAAAAATCACAATATAGCGATATCGCACTTGATCAGGAGCTTTTAAGTGAGATCCGTAATATTGAAAATTCTATTCAAGATAGAAAAGACTTTGTCTTTACTGTCCAGAAAGATCCACTGGAGCAGAACTTGATAGTAAAAACCATTCAAGACCTTGAGCAACAATGGCGGCAAAAGATCGAGGACATGGTACGGTTGGAATCCACGATCATACCAGAACAGGGCGAGAAAAAGGCAGCGATCGCTTATCAAGGAAAAACAAATATCTATACAATTGGCGATAATTTTGCCAAAGGTAAGATAACCGATATTGCTTTGGGTGAGATCACCTATGTTTATAATGGAAGAGAGAATAAGATCAAAGTGCAAAAGCTTCCAGAAAAACCAAAAGCAATACAAGAAAAAAATAAATCAAAAAAAAATAGAGAATATAATTGGTAATCTAAAGGAGAATGTATGAAAGAAGTAAATTTAAGATCGAATTTAACATTACTATTCCTAATTGTATTTATTAGTGCCAGCATCAATCTCTTGGCTCAAAACACATCACGAGACCTTCTGAATCGCAAGATATCTCTCGATGCTGAAGATGCTTCAGTTTCAAATATCATTTCCACGATGGCTCGCCTTAGTGATTGCAATATCGTTCTGGCGATGGACACAAAAGCAGAAGATGAAGACGAAGAAGACAAAAAAATCACGATCCACATTAAAGATGTTCCCATTGAACAAGCCTTAGCTCTTGTTGTAAAATCAATCGGGCTCTCTTATCGATTGGTTGGCGAAAAAACTTTTATCGTCGGCGAAAAGGAAAAGATCGAAGAAGAGATCGGTGAACGAACTTACGTGATCAATCTGAATTATGTCGATGTAGATAAATTGAACAAAGCGCTCGCGATCATGCCCGGTGAATCAATCCCTATTGAAGGACAAAATACTATCCTGATCAGGGCGAATCCAGAGACTTTCAGTGACATTAGCAACAAGATCGAAGAAATTGATGTTCCCCAAAAACAAATTGAGATCCGTGCCCGATTGATCGAAATTTCCATCTCAGATGCCAAAAAATTTGGCATCGACTGGTCTCGTCTGAATCGACTTACCACAATCTTAGCTGAAGACCCACTTGCCGCGAATGGTGCCGGCTTGCCATTCAATTATCAGGATGATACCGGCGCTACTCCACATGGCAATCTTTCTCCTTTGGGTGAATTACCAGAAGATCAATATTTCCAAAAATTGGATGATTGGTCTGATGTCGGAAGATTTAGCAGACAATTAACTGCTTTTGATATTACTATCGATTGGCTTCTTGAAAATAACGCTGCTCAATTACTGACAGATACTCGCATAACTGCTATGAACGGTGAAGAAGCTGAAATTCATATCGGTGAAGTTGTTCCTTTTGTTGTCGAAGATAATGACAAACAAATTCAAGTGGAACGTGAAGAAGTCGGGATCAAACTAAAGATCCAACCCAAAGTGAATAAAGATGGACAGATCACAACCTCTATCGAACCAGAAGTTAGCTCTGTGATGGAACTCGTGGGCGGATATGTTCCTCGCACAAAAGTGAGAAAAATTACATCAACCGTGACAGTGCCGGAAGGTAAAAAGATCATTGTGGGTGGTCTATTGAATTCTACTACTACCAACACGACAAACAAAGTTCCTCTTTTGGGAGATATTCCTTTCATCGGAAAACTGTTTCAACACACTTCTCAAAGCATGGAAAAAACTGACCTGATCATCGAGATCACTCCAACTATCGTTGATTATTCAGCTGACATTGATTATAACATTGACGAAAATTTGGGTAAAAGATTATTGAAGGATAAATCCGAAAACAAATCTGGCGAAAAGCCTCAAGATTAGAGAGGTAATTATGAAAACAAAGAACATTTTTTTGATTATCATTGCGTTGCTATTCACTTCATTGTGGATTATCACTGCATGCGATAATCGTGTATTAGAAGAAGAAGATTATGATATTGTTTACATGCGCGCAAATCCTGATACGATCTATGCTGATAACAATATTACCTATTCTGAAATTGATGTAATGGTAAAAGACGAGGATGGCTTTGCTGTTACAAATGAAATTGTAACTTTCAAAACAGATATTGGTAACATCATCAAAGAGATCAGCACAGATAGCACCGGAATTGCGCAAACTACTTTTTGGGATAACGGAGAAGTAGGAATTGCAACGATCCAGGCTTTTATTGGAAATAAATCCGAACATATTAATGTGACGATCAAAGAAACACCCGAAATCACATTGTTGCAATTACTTTTCAATTCGCCTGAATTAAATATCGATGAAACAACCCTCGTTAAAGCTGAATGCGAAAACGAGATCGGTAAAGTTCCTGATGGAACTTTAGTCGCCTTTAACACAGATATTGGCTATTTCCAAGATCAGCAGGGCGTTGATCTGAGTTCTGCTACGCAGATCTCCACAACTAATGGAACAGCAAAAGTCTATTTGAATGCCGGAACTCAAAAAGGTGAAGCTACTATCACAGCAACGATCGGTGAAGTGAGTGATGAGAAAACGATCACGATCCATCCCGGTTCTCCACGCTACATGTATTTGGATCCCGAAGTTGAAGAGATCCAGGCAAACAGCAATCAAGATGTTCAAATCATTGCTCAGGTGGAAGATAGATATCATAATGCTGTAGAAAGTGGTGTCGGCGTCACGTTCAGCACCGATCTTGGCTCTGTAATCGAATTTGATAATACAGACAGTTTAGGATTTGCCGAAACGATCTTTTCTCCTGGTATTCAAGCTGGTTCAGCTGTGATCGAAGCAACTGCAGATTCGGCTCAAGCTTCCACAGTCATTTCTGTGGTTTCCGATGAAGTCTATTCAATTCAATTTGCCTTTTCAGGACAGATAGATATTCAGGTGCAAGGAACTGGTGGACAAGAATCTAAAGAATTACAAGTCAATCTCTATGACGTTAATGGTAATCTAATTGACGAACCGACAGAAGTTTGGTTCAAATTTATCAACGGTCCAAATGGTATAAATATCAATAACCAAGTTTTCTGGCCTGGAAACGATTCTTTGAGCGTTATGTCTTCTGGTGGACATGCCATTATATCGATCAGTAGTGGCAGTTATTCAGGGCCTGCATCATTGAAAACATATACCTATCGTGATTCCTCTGAAGTATTTGCTAAGAAATCTGACATCGTTGTCCATTCTGGTCCACCGAATTCAGTTGATATTGCCACAAGCGGTATCGATTCTGGTGAAGATATGGGCGGTGGAATCTGGCAAATTGAATGTGCTGCAATTTTGAGTGATTCGCTCGGTAATCCAGTTGATCATGGAACAGCAGTCTGGTTTTCTTTACCAAATGATCCTGATTGGGCAAGCATAGGTGCTGCTGCTTATGTAGGAAATGAGAATGCCAATGGCGACTCTTTGGAAGGTGCTGCTTACACAACACTCGAGTTTGCTGGTGGCCATACTAATGATACATTGATTGTGAAAGTTGTCGTTTCTGGCGATGAATATTTTATTGCAGAACAAACAATTATCATGCCAGCACAATTTTTAGCACTGGATATCGATGCGATTCCAATCCACCTTGATTGGATAATTCCCAATGATGATGATCCAAAATATACTCAGATCTGGGTAACAGTCGTGGATGGACAAAATAATCCTGTCGATAATCAGGATGTTTTCTTTTCCTGTCAGCGCGGCATACCGGTAAGCTGTAATTATAATGGATTTACGCAACAATGGGAATTTGGCGATGACATGGAAGCAATAGTTTCAACTGGTGCTGATGGAGAACCTGGCTTACTGATACATGGTTATAAATTTGAAAAAATCGAATGTAATCCTCCAGGAATGGAACCACCAGGGCAAATTACTTTGACGGTCGAAGCCCACCTCTTGGGACATCAGACCAGCAATTCTGTAGATATTACTCTCTATCGATACGTGGATTAGGAGATTTGATGGCATTTAATCCTCAATTTGCTCGCCTGGGTGAAATACTCGTTCATCAAAATATCGTTAGTGAAAGAGAGATCAAAGAAGCTCTTTCCAAACAAAAAAACTTTAATCTAAAAATCGGGCAGACTTTGGTGAAGCTCGGATATATTACAGAATCCGAGCTTCTCAATGCGCTCCATTTACAATTGGAATATGACGTCGTTAATGAAAATGAATTATTAGAATTAGATCCGGAAGTCGTGAAAAAAATTCCAGAACCTTTCGCTCAAGAAAATCATGTTATGGCACTCCGAGAAGATGACACTTCCGTCTATGTTGCAATGCTTGATCCCGAGAATATTGCGATCCAGGACAATCTGAAAAAGATATTGAACAAAAACATTATTCCTGTTCTTATCGGTGAATCCACTCTGCACGATACTTTAGAAAGATATTACAAAAGTATTCGAACATCTACTCAAGTGGAAGATGCAGTTGGTGAATTTGATTTCGTCGCTGTGGATGAAGACGAAAATGAGATTTCGATCGACACAAAAGGAGATGCTGATGCTCCCGTCGTAAGATTAATAAATCTGATAATCACAGAAGCGATCAAATCCAATACGACAGATATTCACATAGAACCGTTAACTAAAAAAACACGAGTCAGATTCCGGGTCGATGGTGCGCTGCGTGAAGTTATGTCTCCGCCAATTGGGCTACACAACGGAATGGTTTCGCTGGTTAAAGTTATGTCCAAATTAAATATCGCTGAACGTCGTCTTCCTCAGGATGGTCACATTTCGTTGAAAACTTCTATAAAAAGTGTCGATGTGCGTGTTTCGATCACACCAACAGTTACAGGTGAAAAGGTCGTGATGCGTCTCCTGGACAAAGGAGAATTTGGTTTCAATTTGAATACTTTAGGATTCTCTGGAGATAATCTGGAAATTTTTAAAAAGTGGATTCGGCGTCCTTATGGAATAACGATTGTTTCTGGCCCAACTGGAAGTGGAAAATCCACAACTTTACACGCAGCTTTGAAAGAGATCAGAGATATTGAAAATAACATAGTAACTGTGGAAGACCCAGTGGAATATCGTCTGGATGGTATCACACAGATCGAGACAAATGCAAAAATCGATCTAACCTTCGGCAGAGCTTTGCGCTCTGTACTCAGGCAAGACCCTGATATCGTGCTGATCGGTGAGATCCGTGATGAAGAAACGGCTGATATCGCGATCAAATTTTCGCTCACCGGACACCTTGTTTTCACAACGCTTCACGCTAATGATGCACCTTCTACAATCACAAGACTCTTAGATATCGGTGTTCCCAACTATCTGGTTTCATCTTCATTGAATCTTGTAATGGCACAAAGACTTGTCAGAAAGGTGTGTCCACATTGTAAAACAGATTATAAACCTACGCCAGATGAACTGGAAAGTGCTGGTATCTCGGAAGAAGAAGCAAAAGAGATTGATTTCAAGATCGGGTCAGGTTGTGTTCATTGCGACAACACAGGTTATTCTGGTAGAACTGGAATATTTGAAATGCTGGAAGTTACGCCCGAGATCCGTAAGTTGATCTTTGCTGGTGAAAATCAAGATGTGATTCGTGAAAGTGCTTTAAAGAATGATATGTGCTCTCTTCATGAAAGTGGTATTCAAAAGATGCGCGAAGGCATCACCACAATCCACGAAGTGATCAAATTCACGATTTCTGAATAAATATCGAAGGATAATTTATGGCAAGTTATCAATATATAATTAAAGACGCAAAAGGAATTCGAGTCGAAGGCTCTTTAAAAGCTAATTCTATGGATGAGGCAATAGATAAGCTGACCAAAGAAGGAAATATAATCATCAAAGTAAAACCAGCAGCAGAAGGAAAATTTAAAGACAGAGTATCCATGTTTGACAAAATTATGTTAGCATTTTACAAGCTGCGAACTGGCGTGCGTCTGAAAACGCTGGTATTCTTTACAAGACAGCTTTCTACAATGTTTTCTGCTGGCCTCACGATCGAAAAGGCGATCACAAATTTAGAGAAAGAAGAAAAAAGCAAAAAATTCAGTAAAGTCCTGAAAAAAATATCTGACGACATCAAAAAAGGATTCAGTCTTTCAGAAGCAATGGAACAACATCCTGGTGTTTTTAATCCACTTTATATCTCTCTGGTCAAAGCTGGAGAAGTTTCTGGAACGCTGCACACAATATTAGATGAATTAGCAGAATATCTGGAAAAGATCGAAGATACGAAACGCAAAGTTTGGTCTGCTCTTTCTTATCCGATCTTCATCATTTTCTTCCTGGCTGTTGTCGTCTGGGGTCTGTTCTATTTCATCATTCCTATGTTTGCTGGTGTCTATGAAAGTTTTAACGCAGAATTACCCGGTCCCACAATGGCGGCTATTGCTGTCAGTACTCTTGTGAGAGAAAATATTTTCTTCACTTTCATGATAATACTGGGATTCTTAATGGCTTTTGCTTTGTTCTATCTTTCTGACAGAGGAAAATTCATCGTAGATTCAATCATACTACGATTTCCGGTTATCGGTAATCTGATGGAAAATTCGATCATGAGCAAATTTGCAAGAACTTTCAGCATCTTGATGTTCGCTGGTGTTCCAATCATGGAAACGATGGAACTGGTGCAAAACGTGGTGCAAAACGCTGTGGTCGAAAAAGCCGTGCGCAATAGTCGAAAAATGGTGAAAGAAGGTTACACTGTGGCTGGCGCATTTAAAAAAACAAAGATATTCCCAGCAATTTTGTTGCAGTTAATGTCCACTGGCGAAGAAACTGGTGATATGGACACATTATTGCGGCGTGGCGCAGAATTCCATCAGAAATTGGTCGATTCCGTCATCGAAAGATTGACTTCATTGATTGAACCAATTCTCATAATCTTGATGGCAGGAATGGTTGGCTATATCATTATAATTATCTATTTACCGATCTTTAATCTTGGATTGGCAATGACTTCAGGAATGAAATAAGATAACTATCAAAGCTCGGGCAATCAGCTCGGGCTTTTTTTTATGTTCCATTTATTGATATTCATCATTGGTCTGGTTTTCGGTAGCTTTTTCAATGTCTGCATCAGCAGAATTCCACGCAAAGAATCGATAATTTTTCCCACTTCTCATTGCCCGAATTGCAATGCCAAAATAAAACCATTCGATAATATTCCGCTACTCAGCTATTTATTTCTAAAAGGAAAATGCAGAAATTGCGGACAAAAGATCCATTGGCATTATCCTTTCGTTGAATTTTTTACATCTCTTTTTTTCCTGCTTTTATTCTACAAATTTGGCTTCTCAATCCTTTTTCTAAAATATCTGATCTTTATTTCTTTTGCGCTGATAATTTTGTTCATCGACCTTTTTCATAAGATCATTCCAGACAAACTATCGCTTCCTTTACTGATCGTTGGATTATTATTTAGTTTTTTGCCAGCAAGCGATATTGGATTAAAAGCTGCTTTGATCGGAGCTGGATTCGGATTTTTCCTATTTCTGGTCACAGCTGTTGCTTTCGAAAAAATAACTAAAAAAGAAAGCTTAGGCGGTGGAGATATCAAATTGATCGCTGCGATCGGCGCATTTTTAGGATTTTTCGGAATCGTTTTTACAATAATTTTAGGTTCGATATTGGCAATGCTTTTCCTTTTGATCAGTAAACATGACCGCCAAAAAGAATTTCCTTTTGGTCCATATTTACTGCTGGCTTCTCTGCTCTATATTTTCACCGCAGATCCTATGCTCCAATTGTATTTCACTATGTTCTAAATTTTTTTTGTTAGATTTTTTAGTGAACTTCGTTCACGTTTTTTGTCTATTGCTCTTCCGGAGCCAAAATGCAATCCACTGGACAAACTTCTTTGCAAGCTCCGCAGTCTATGCAATCCTCTGAATTAATAAAACGTTTCTCATCTTTTTCAATAATACAATTTACCGGGCAAACTTCTTCGCATGCACCACAATTGATGCATTCTTCTTTTTTGATCAAATGAGCCATAATACTCTCCTCTTTTTTTCAGCGATTTTCTGATCACTGTTTCATGATATTTCTTTTTTCTATTCTTTCGAGCTATTTGAATTGAAAGCCAAAAAAACTCCATAGCCAGCAAAGATAACTCCCAGAACGGTCAAAGAAATTGCTATAAGCGAACTTCTGCCGATATTGAGCTGGCCGATGATACTTAGGATCAAGCCAGCGATCGTGAATTTAATCGAATTCAACGGAACTATTTTTCTCATATTTTCCTCGAAATAAGAATTAATAATTAGTATAATTCAGGCAACGAAAATCTAAATTATTTTAGCCAATGCTATTTTATTAAGAATTTGACAGAAAGGAAAATCCAGCAGATTGATAAATTCGCAATTTATAAAAAAAACAACGGAGAAAAATTTGTTCAATAAAAACAAAAAGTCAGATAAATTAAAAATTTATGATGTTATTGGAAATGTCAGCGAATACTGTTGTGATAATTACTTACCGGATTTTATCATAACTGTTCTCTTCATAATCCAAAAAAATGTTTCAGGTTCAATAAGGTAGTTAGAGGTGGAAGCTGGAATAGCGATCGATATGATTTTTCATCACAAATAGAGATTACGTCAATCCATCATACAGCGAACCAGAATATGTTTTCCGCGTGATTTTATCTGTCAGGTAATAATATTATTAGCATAATCTTTACGGTGAAGGCATTTAGCAGACGATTAAGCACTCTCGATAAAAGAGTGCTTAATTTTCTTTTGACAAAATAAGCACTCAAATTATTTTATCTCAAAAATTGCAAAATGAGAGGTATATTATGGCAGATGAAAAACAAGGTAAATTATCCATCCATAGTGAAAATATTTTTCCAATAATCAAAAAATGGCTTTATTCGGAACACGATATTTTCCTGCGAGAATTGATTTCCAACGCAGTTGATGCTCTGAATAAAAGAAGCGTCGCAGATCCTGAGATGAAAGAAGAAGAGAAAAAGATCGAAGTGAAGATCAACAAACGCAAAAAGACGATCGAAGTGATTGATCATGGAATTGGTATGAACAAAAGCGAGATCAAGAAATATATCAATCAGATCGCATTTTCGGGAGCAGAGGATTTCATTGAAAAGTATAAAGACAAGCAATCAAAGATCATCGGCCATTTTGGTCTTGGTTTTTATTCTTCTTTTATGGTGGCAGAAAAAGTCACGATCGATTCCCTATCCTACAAAAAAAATTCACAAGCAGCTTTTTGGGAATGTGACGGCAGTCCATCTTACACAACAAAAGACGGAAAACGAAAAGAAATTGGAACAACAGTAACAATTTTTTTAAACAAGGACAGTCGCGACTATCTGGAACAAGACAAAGTCAAAGAATTACTGGAGAAATACAGCAATTTCACGCCCTATCCGATCTATCTTGATAAAGAAAAAGAGCCAGTCAATCAATTGGAAGCTTTGTGGCTGAAAAAACCAACAGAAGTCAAAGATGAAGAATATAAGGATTTTTATAAAAAATTTTTCCATGATTATCAAGACCCGCTTTTTTGGATCCATCTGAACGTCGATTATCCTTTTAATTTGAATGGAATTCTCTATTTCCCGCCGATCAAAGATCAGATCGATGTTAACAAAGGAAAGGTTAAATTATATTGCAACAATGTTTTTGTGGCTGATGATCTAAAAGGGATCATTCCAGAATTTTTGCTGCTATTACGGGGCGGGATCGATATTCCAGAGATTCCTTTGAACGTTTCACGAAGTTTTTTGCAGGAAGATAAACAGGTCAAAAAAATATCCAATTTCATCATCAAAAAGGTCGCTGATAGCTTGAAAGAGATCTTTGATGAAGATCGCAAACGCTATGAAAAGCTTTGGAACGAGATCAATGAATTCATCAAATATGGACTTCTGACGAACGAGAAATTCAATGATGCCTTACGAGATAATGTCATTTTTAAAACAACTAACGATGATTTTGTGACTATCAAAGAATATTTGGAAAGAAACAAATCAAAAGAAAAACCCCAAAAAATATACTATGCTCAGAGCGAAGACACACAAGTTTCCTATCTGAATTTAATGAAAGAACAGGGCATTGAGGTAATTTTTTCCAATTCAGTTCTGGATAATCATCTTTTCCAAAATCTGGAATCCAAGAATTCTGATATAAATTTCGTGCGTATTGATTCAGAGATCAATGACAATCTGGTAGAAGAAAGCAAAGAAGTCGTTGATTCCCAAAACAGGACAATTTCAGATCGCATCAAAGAGATCTTTAATAAACGTTTAAATGATAATATTGAAGCCAGCTTCAATAAAGATAGTTATGCTGATTTCATCAAAAAATATCCGGAAGCTGTTTCAGCTCTGGCGCCATATTCCCACACGAAAGATGACATCACTTACATCAAGCCCTACGAGATCACGCCTGAAGCAAAAAATCGTATTGGAGAAAAGGCTTTCAAAGAAATTATGGATCAGGCAAATTTAACAGTTACGGCCGAAGTAAAACATCTTAAATCGAAAGATATTCCAGCGATGATCCTCTTCAATGAATTTATGCGTCGTTTCCAGGAAATGAACTATTTGTCACAACCAAATAAAGAAATGGATATGTTAAAAAATCATACGATCGTGGTCAATAATCAGAACGCAATCATCAAGAAGATCGTGAAATTTGCCGATGATAATGCTCAGAAGAAAGTGGATATTCTGGTGAAATATATTCATAAACTGGCATTATTGGAGCAAAAGCGATTCAGCGGAGATGAGCTGAAAGAATTTATTGATCTTAGTAACAAGGTTATAGAATTGATAAATTAAGGATAAACCAAAAAACCTGCCAACATAAATTGGCAGGTTTTTTTTTAATTCCTCAAAATCGAGGATATTAATATGGATAGGAAAATCTATTATTAACGACCTTTTCTATCACGTGCTTCATTCACTCTCAAAGTTCTACCCATAAATTCACTATCATTCAAATTACTCATCGCTTCTTCAGCATCATTCATTTCTACGAATCCAAAGCCACGTGATCTTCCTGTTTCGCGATCAGTAATAATTCGAACATTATCGACATCACCAAATTCACTAAATAATTTTTTCAAATCTTCTTCGGTTGCTTTCCAGGGGATATTCCCCACATACAGTTTCTTCATTACGTTCTCCTAAATATTTCTTGGAATTTATCTTCTGATCAAAAATTTGTTCGAAAATAATTCCGTTTACACAGATTTCCAATCAGTTAAATCAGTCAATGAAAATATTCATTTTTAGATAATTATATTGTTTTTTTGATTCCAAAATCAGCTGATAGCTCGCCAGATTTACTAAAAAAAATTAATCTCTACTTTTTTTCAAATTTATACAATCCGCTAATACTCTTCATCAGATCAACATTTTGGATCTTTTCTTCTTCGATCTCAATGATCAAGCGGTTGCCTTTTGCCAGATTTTCCAGATAATCTTTTTCTTCATTTTTTTTTTGGAAAAATCGTGAATCTACTTCAAAGCGCGCATCACAAAATTCCAATTCCCCATCCCGAAAATTAAAGGTCATTTCGCGAGAATTTACCCAGGAATTTCTTTCTTGATCTTCACTGATCTTGAAATCTACGCGACAGGAATCCGTAAATTCCGCCTTTTCGATCCTTTTCTCATTGAAAAATATTTGAAATTCTTCTGCTTCCGCAATTGCCATTTCCGATTCAAAGATAGGCTCACCTTGATAAATCGCTTTTTCTTCTTCTACAAAGAACAATAGAAAATTACTGAAAATAGTAAAATCATTGGAAACAGTTTTCACATCGAAAGTCGCAACGACTTTCTGATAATCATCAAAATATTCGATCTTTTGAGCAGAAACTGTGAGCGTATCTTCCCCCAGAGCTTGTAAAATTGGGTCTTGCATTAAATAGCCATAATTTTCTTTTTGATAGTAAACTAGATTTCCACAGCTTCCGTGCAGATTTTCCCGTTCGTCAAAAGTTCTCACATTGCTTTCTGCATAGAGCTCTTTTTCTTGACGATAATATTTCACAAAATCAGCATTAAAAGTTCGGATCGTCGAATCTTGATGTGTTTCTTTCACAAAAACGTTATGGTTCAGAAAAAGTTTTTCTTCTTTACGGTAATAATTTGCATGATCGGCAAAAAGCGAAAGTGTATCGTCATAAACTTCCACATTTCCGCGGAGACGAGCAATTTTTTGTTTTTCAAAAACATCGGCAAAATCGGAAAAGAATTCGGTTTCACCATAAAAGAAATGAACATTCCCGATCAAATTGCTGACATATTCATCGTTGATCTTTTGCACGGATAACGTATCGGCATGGACCAATTTATAAGGACGTGGCACATCTTCCTGTGCGATAAGGAATCCAAATAGAAATATTGATAAAAGAAAAATTTTACCAATCAAATTCTTCATCTTCCAATTCACCTTCTGCGCTCACATCGATGATCTTCACCTTGTCCAAATAGAGATCAGTTTCCATCTCTTTTCCGTGTAAAACATTATTATTGCGGATCAAAGTTACACCTTTTTGCGCCAGCACAATATTAGTATTGCGATCCCAAACTACCAAGGGAGCTTGCATCGTGCCATTTTCACTGACGATGACGACGTTCCCGATGCCGCGTAAAATATTTTCTGCATCATTTAGTATTGCTTGATCTGCTTTCAAGGTTGATTTCAGCGAACCATCTTCTTCATAAAAGATCACATAAACGCTGTCAGCAAAGGTTTCTTGTGTATCATAAAATTTGTTCATATGTTTCGCCGTCATTTCATATTCCAGCTTTTCGCCTTTTGTGGAAAAAACATGGATCGAATCAGCTTGCTCATCAGGAATTCGATCGTCAATTTGGATGAATGTTTCTTCAGTTTGTTTTGAACAGCCAAAAAATATATTAGATATGCTCAAGATGATCAATAAATTTCGCCAGAGTTTCTTCATAGATACCTTTTTTTTTGAGAATCATTTCGATAAATTCACGCACAGCATTTTCCCCGCCTTTATTTTGGAGGATGATATCAACTTTTTTTTTCAGATCTGGAAACGAATCATTAGTAACGGCGGAGATCGCGCTTCTTTTCATTACTGGAAAATCATTCCAATCATCGCCCAGGTAAGCCACATTTTCCCAATCCAATTCTAATTCTCGCAATAAATTCCTTGTCGTTTTCAATTTATTGCGGATACCTTGATAAAGTTTTTTTATTCCCAATTCAGCACAGCGTTTTGCTAATAATTGCGACGTTTTACCCGTTATCACTGCAATCTGAATGTCAGTGAATTCGAGCAATTTTATTCCCAAGCCATCTTTAGCAGAAAACATTTTCCATTCATTTCCCAGATTATCATAGATGATAGAGCCATCAGTGAGAACTCCGTCATTATCGAGGATCAGCAATTTTATATTTTTCCAATTCATTTAATTTTCCTTCAAACTGGAAATTTTTAACAGGTCATCGAGCAATCGGGGAATCGTGTGTAAAGGAAGCATCGAACTGGCATCAGATAAGGCTTGAGCTGGATTGGGATGAGTTTCCAAAAAAATTCCGTCAACCATTCCTGTCGCCAGCGCTGCTTTCGCAAGCATTGGTGCATATTCAGGAGATCCACCGCTGGTCTGTCCGATCGTTGGTTTTTGCAGACTATGCGTGATATCAAAAACGACAGGAAATTGTGTGGAACGCAGAATTGCAAAGCTGCGAAAATCCACTACCAAATTATGATAGCCAAAACAGCTACCGCGTTCAGTAACAAAAATCTGCATATTTCCAGTACTGTTAACTTTTTCACAAGCAAGCTGTATATCTTCTGGAGCCATGAATTGTCCCTTTTTGATATTCACGATCCGATTTGTTTTCCCCGCTGAAACCAGCAACTCAGTTTGTCGAGAAAGAAATGCTGGAATTTGCAGGACATCAGCGACTTCTGCAGCTGCTTCAATCTCGTTGCATTCGTGAATATCCGTTAGGATGGGCACAGAAAATTTTTGCTTGATCTTGTGTAAAATTGCCAATCCTTCTTGCATCCCCGCACCGGCAAAAGATTCGATCGATGAACGATTTGCCTTTTTATAGGAAGATTTGAAGATAAAAAGAATATCGCGCTTTGCTGCTTCTGAAACCAATTTCTCGGCTGTTTGCAGCATCAAATCCTCATCTTCTACGACGCAAGGACCAGCGATCAAAAAAAAATTCTTTTGCTCTCGAATTTCATTAAATAAATCCATTTTATTTTACCTCTTAATCCTAAATTTTCTTCTCAGATTCTTTGTCAATATAAAGGAAGATCAAGTAAAATCAAGATTTGAATTATGCAGAAAGTACAAAAAAAACTCCCATCCAAGGACGAGAGTTTTTTGAATTTCATTCGTTTCAAAGTCTAATCGGGATAGGCTAGAAAATGGATCTTTTTGGAATGGATCAAGATCTTTGTGTGTTTATTGCCATTTTTGTCATCCCATTTTTCCTCTTTCAAAGTTCCTTCGACGACAACAGGAATACCCTTTTTCAAATTCTTCTCGCCCTTTTCAGCTTGCATTCCCCAAACTTGCACATCGATAAATACCGTTTGATCTTGCCAGTTATTATCGCGATCCAGATACCTTTGATTATTGGCGATACGAAACTTTGTTAATGCTGTGTTCTTTTCTCCGACATGTTTGATCTCTGCATCATGCACGATATTCCCCGAAATTACGACATTGTTCAAACTGAGTGATTTTGCCATTTTGACCTCCCTTGTTTTTTGGCTTTCAAACTCAACTTCCGAATTGAGATCCACAGCGAAATTTTGTCAAATAAAAAATAGCATCTTTAGAAGATGCCATTATTTATTTCATTTTTTTGGAATAAGAATTTACCGTAGCCACTCAATAAATATTTTTATTCCCATTTCAAAATCTGTTGCAGGATTATAGTTAAGTAATTTTCTACTTTTGGAAATATCGGCATATGTGCGGTTAACATCGCCGGGTTGCATGGGAAGCCATTTTTTCTTTGCTTTCTTGCCGATAGCACTTTCTATGGTTTGGATCATCTCAGAGAGTTTGATCGTTCGCGATTCACCCAGATTGAAGATCTCATAAATGTTTTGGGAAGAAACAAATTTAATAGATTTTAAAACTCCAGAAATAATATCATCAATGTAAGTATAATCTCGTTCAGAGCCGCCATTTCCAAAAACAGGAATCTCCTCATTATTCAATATTTTTCTGGAAAATTTGTGGATAGCAAGATCGGGACGTTGCCTGGGACCATAAACGGTAAAAAAGCGCAAGCAAATCATCGAAATTTCATAAAGGTGGTGATAGTTGTGACAGATCAATTCGCCGGCTTTTTTCGTGGCAGCATACGGTGAAATCGGAAAATCGACCGAATCGTTTTCTGCAAAGGGAACTTTTTCATTGTTTCCATAAACAGAGGAAGACGAAGCGAAAATGAATTTTTTTATATTATTTTTTTTGCAAGCTTCCAATAAATTCACTGTTCCATTGATATTTACTTCGGTATAAAGCTGTGGATCAGCGATCGATGGTCGCACACCTGCCATTGCAGCAAGATGGATAACGAGATCGATTTTATTTTCTGAAAATATTTCTTCGATTCTTTGTTGGTTTCGAATATCCGCTTTGATGAGCCGAAAATTATTTTTCTTCTGTAATTTTTGAATATTTCTCCATTTTATTTGAGGATCATAAAAATCGCAGAAATTATCCAATCCGATTATTTTGTGATCATCGACAAGTGCTTCTGCCAGATGTGAGCCGATGAAACCGGCTGAGCCTGTTATTAGAATATTCATATTACTCCTGTTGTTAAGTTGATAATTTTTTTTTAATTCCAACTCGGATCCAATTCGAGGAAAGCTTGAACCGAATCGATAACTATTTTTTGAGGTGATTTAATTTCTTGAAACAGTTTTTTTTATTTATCCGTCATTTTATCATTAAATTTAGCTTCGATCAAACATTTTTTAGTTTTAAAATCAATCTCTATGCCATTTTCATATACGTAGCATGGATCGTCTTGCTTGATCTGGAATAGTAAGAGATTTTCAAAAATTGCCCCTTTATCTCTGAAACCGGTAATCATATTTCTTATACCAATATCACCAGCATAGATTTTTCTGCCTACTCGGATTCTTTCATTTAATTTTCCACATCTTTCAATAGAATGGATCAAATAGGTATTCTGAAAATAGCTAAAATATCTGCGTGACGAATCTGGACTGATCTTCAATATTTTTGCTATTTTATTTATAGAAGCTTGTTTTCCAGAATGTTCCATCAATAATTTGAAATAGTTACGGATCAAAAGTGGATCCTTTATTCCGTAGGCTGCAATAATATCTTTATAGATCAGATTATCGCATAGTTCTTCTAAATAGCCAATATCATCCGTCAGCACATATTCCGGTATTCCTCCTGTTTTCATAAAATCAATAAAGTATTGTTCCAATAAGTAGTTTTCCGATTTTTTAATTTAATCTTCTTAAAATCCAGATATTCTGTAAAATTTAGTGGTAGAATCTCGTGCATTCGAGATCTTCCGGTGAGCGGTGCTCGTTGATCTTTTAATAAACCAGATTGTGAAGCAGAGGCAAAAACTTTCACGCTTTCTGAATCATAAAAATTCTTCAGTTCTTGCTGGAAAGAAGATTTTGTGATCACTTCATCGAAAAAAAGATATAGAAATTTAGTTCTTTTATGTTTGTGGATCTTTCTGAATTCCTCTAAAATGTCATGTAAAGAATAACTCTCTAATCCATACGCATCCAAACTTACATACAGAATTGTTTCTGACTCTATTTTGGACAAAAGAGTTTCTATCAACATCTTCATCATAGCTGTTTTACCAACTCTTCGCAACCCGGTAATTAATTCGATCGACCTTCTTTTCAGTGATCGATATAGAACGTTGAGATAATCCGGACGTTCAATCAATCCCGGATGAAAACTCTCTTCCCACCAAGGATTGAACTTGAACAATATATCTCTTAACATACGACCACACTCTCCAATTTATGCTCATTACATACAACAATATCGTATATTAATGACAAGTGTTATATTCCTTCGCTCTCCGAAGCTCACTAATTTTTCATAACTCGTTAAAGAACTGTTAAAAGTTTACTTGTTAACAAGAAGTTTACAGCAGATTCTATACCATTATTCTAATTCACTATTTGGCGGCACTACAATAATATGCACATCATAATCTTTGTATTAAATAAATCTGGTTGTTTCAAAGAGATCAGAACTATTCTCTTTATTTCAAACCTTACCTCTCTTTGTATCTATAAATTCTAATTTTTCCATGATAAGCATCTTCAATAGTTTTTACTTCTGGTTCATGGAAAAGTGTATGAATAACAAGATCCCATTTGTTAAGTATTCCATCAGCCTCACCATGAAAAGCACCAACAGGATCACTTTTATCCTGGTAGAATAAGCCAACATGACCTGATCCGGAAATATCAAAATTCCAGTAAATAAAATCACCGGTTTTCACTCCATTTTCACCGACTTTTATAGATTCACCCTTGGAATCTAAATAATCAGTTTTGTTTGTATTTGTTATAGTTGATATAATTTTAGTATATTCATTATTCTTTATCTGATCGTAGGGGATTTGATTTCCGGCCATCTGATGTGCCGCAACACAAAAATCTGCACAATCGGCTCCGATGAAAAATTCTGCCTGATGATTATTATATTTATCGCCTGTAAAACTTGCACTGCCCCAGATGTAAGGAAGATTGCACATAGCAAAAGCATAATTGATAACTTCATTTCTGGTATTTCCTTTCAGGCTGATTCTGTGAACATCTTTACTGATCGAACCTTTATGTTTTGATTCTTTGCCAGGTGTAGCATAAGTTTCACCATCTATCATGAGAACAGCTTTATAACGCATTGTTCCTACGACTTTTCCATTGCAGTAAACGGTTTCAAATACTGATGGTGAAACATCGGCGGTTACAATAAATTTATTTCGCCATTCCACAACTTCAGTCTCTTTATAAGGAATATCATCCCAGTGCCAGCTGGGAAATGTATTGCTGTAATCGTCTCCATTTGCTTCTTCGATTTTGTACCATTTTATGGAAACATTCTCAAGATTATCGAAAGGTGGTGTTAAAATTTCTGAATTGTGCTTCCAAGCAATACTCAACTTCACATCATCATCTACAGATGCAGTTTTAGACATTAAGCTAAATGTTTCTCCATTCACACTGGAAATGATATGAAGTGTTTTGTCGTTTTTCAGTAAAGACTGTTTTTCTTTTTCGGATAATAGGATGACGGGATTGGAGTGAAGAATTGTATTGAAACAATATAAAAAAGACAAAAATAAAGATAAAATCAGGATCTTAGGAATCATTGCTTATTATTACTATTATAAACTGTTATAGGAATATCTTTTTCTACTATTTCGTTATTTGGAATACTATTAATCCAGTCCAATATAAACTGAAAGTTCACTCTTAAATTGCCATAAGATGTTGTTTCACCAAAATCAAAAAAATTATATCTATTTTTTGTAGCAATAATTTTTAATAGATCAATCTGAGATTCTACATTGTTATCAAGTTCCATTGTATATTTTAGTTTTTGATCCTCATAAGGTGGTAGTTCCAGTTTATCATTTTTTTCAAGTCGATTGTTCCTTCTTTTAGTCAAAGGGAACAGTACATACAATGAATCATCTGGAGAGATCAAAAAAAGTGTAATAAAGCAATCATCCGTAGATTCTATCTCCAGTTTCAATTCATCTCCATTTTCAAAAATACTTCTATTTGTATTTACCACAATATTGTATTGTGGATTATAATTTTTTTCACATGCTTCTATTCTTGCAGTAATTGTAACGAATATCTGATTATTATTAACGAAATATTTTTCATCGATTATTTTACGATTCAGGATTTTGGCTTTTGTAGTGATTTTACCATATTTGGCAAAAAGTGAATTATTTGAATTATTATATTCACTTTCACGAACAATTTGACTAGTTTCTACCCAAAAACCACTATGCTCACCAACTGCATGATGTTGACATCTTGTGTAAGCAATATTACGAGCTTGTTTTGGTGTCATGTTTTCTTCAATGAGCACTGTTTTACTAACTTCATAGATGTTATCGCCAATTTTTTTAATCTCCGAAATTTTTTCTTTTTGAGCTACTTCTTGAGCAACTACAATCTTAAAGAATACAATGTAGATGCATACAATTACTAGCTTAATTCTCATTTTTAACTCCTAAATCGAGAAAAATCTCTTCCCTGTTATTTGAAAAAAGTTGAGGATTTTGATTTCCATATAACTGTTTAGATTTTTTTGATACATTCGTTTTTAGAAAGTCATCCATCTCTTGATAAGTAATCATGTTATCCTTGTTTGAATCTGCTTCTCCCTGTAAAGCCCAAAGTAGATAATAAGTGTACAAACCTTGATTAGCATCATTATATATGTTGCTTAATTCTTTACTGGAGCAAGAAGTAAAAAGATTGATATCTTCAGGAGGTCCAAGTTTTTCAATTCTTACCATTCTTTTGGTTGATATTGTCGAACCATCTTTGTTAAATCCACTGAAACAAGCATCCAGAATTATGTTCTTTGACTTGGCGTTCAATTCACTAACTCTTTCATAAATAGTATCTGTACGGTATGCTGATCCCAAAAAATCAAGACTCGCATTATACGGAATAAGATATGTATCACCATTTTCATCAACATATCCATGTCCAGAATAATATATATATATATTCGAATTCTCAGTTGAATAAGCACTAAGCCAACCATTTTCAGAAAATATTTCATCAAAACTTGCTTTTGATGCTTCTCCATCTGTTAAGTATTTTATATTCTCCTCTTTCAGACCAAAAGTTGATATTAGATAGTCATGTACAACTGAAGCATCAGCACTTGCAAATATAGCGTCAGGGATCTTGGAATAATTCTCTATACCTATCACTACTGCTATATCGTCTGGTTTGTGATTGTCTGTCTCTATAGGCTCTCGCACATTTTTTATTTTTTTTTCAGTTTTCACACGTTCACGCATAACTTCACAAATATAACTTACCTCCTGCTGCTTAATGTTTCTAACTACAATTTCGATTTCATTTTTACCGATTGTTAAATAGAGGTTATGAGCAAAATTACCATTTTTATCAATATAGTTTACTGGTTGGTTATTTATTAAAATATCATTAATACCAAAACTATCACGTACAGTTCCTTCAATATTAATACTTTTATCCTCAGTATAGTAATTTCTCTTTTCATCAAACTTAGGTGAATCAATTTTAATTTCTGATTTAGCAACTTGACCGATAGGAGTGTAATAATCTGGTAAAAGTTTCATGGAGTTGTTAAATGGACTTAAATTAACTGTTTGGAGTACATATGTTCTAAAGTTTGCAAATTCTTCGAATTTAAATCCACACTTGAATTTATGTTTTTCATAAATTCCTGTTAAAATTAAATATTCTAAAGGTCTTTCAAAACAAATTGAAAATGAAAAAATGGTTGGTTCTTTATTCTCCATTTTTGGTATTGTTACCATCTCATTCAATTCAATATCTTTCAATACATAGATAGTATTCTCTTTTATATCACTTTCAACCTTGCTAATCTGGAAATATCTATTTTCGCCTACGCAGTTATGAATTTCAAAAAACAATTCAATTTTTCTCATATCAATCTTCATTTTAGTTACAAAGGATTTCATTTCAGAGAAATGGTCAAAATCCCACAAATGTTCATTTCTTAGTTGATATTCATGATAATTCTCTGGTAAGTAAATATTTTTGTAATAATTATCCAGATAACCAGTATCTTCATATGCAACTAATTCATAAAGCTTTTGAGAGTTTTCTATCATACCAGTTGTTGATAAATTAACTTTATCGCCAGCATATATTGTTTCTAAATATGCATTATAATCAATCTTGCTATTAATTGGATTACCATTTATATGCGTTATAATAGAGTATTTCGGTAATTGGGCATCAGCCGCAGGAGAACCTTCTAAAATGTCTGTAACCAAAACACCTGTTGATAAAGATAGGCGAAGGTCTTTCTCTGTAAGATCTTCTACAATAATACCAAGTGAACCTTGAATTTTTTCAGGTTTAATTTGTTGTCTTTTGCATGATGTGAAAAATAATAAAAGGCATAAAACACAATAATATAATTTTATAATTCCTCCAAATTTACCAAAATATTTTTTTAGTTAGAATATTTTCTTATCTAAACCAACGCCTCTCTTAACTTCTCACATTGTCAAGACCAATTTTTCCTTTGTATTTTGTATAAGGTGTATTTCTAAATTGCATTTTTTTCTCAAAATCATTGAAGAATATTTCATCAAATTCTTTTTTTTAACAATTCTGTTGTTTTTGTTTAGCCGACGTTCTCCATTGTTGGAGTTGAATAACGCATTACGTCAACATCGTTAGTATTTTTTTTAATAATTTAGAGACAGATCATATTATTTTTGAACATCGTTTTATAATTCTAGTGCTTCTCTTTTGAAACTTTCTAAGCATTTCACCATCGATTGACATATTCACATTTTCCAAGGCTTTTTGCGTTCGGTCATAGAGAATTCTTCCAGCAATATTGCCAGTTTTTTTCATTCCAAAAAAGCGAAATTAGAGAATAAAGGTAAAAAGGTATAGTAGGATTTTCTTCATAATTTCATTTTCTTTTCAATATTCAATCGAAATTCTTAGTAAAATCTCAAATTCGTGATAATTCATATCCCTTCCTGGTTTTTTCACTCTCGCTTCCTGCCAATCCCATAATATTCAAATCCCATTTCTTTCAATTCTTTGGGATTATAAAGATTTCTGCCATCGAAGATCACAGCTTGTTGCAAGCGTCTTTTGATCTCGGCAAAATCGGGATAGCGGAATTGATTCCATTCTGTGACCAGAAGCAAAGCATCGGCATCGCGCACAGCTTCGTAATTTCCTTCTGCATAAGTCAATTTGGGATTATCGCCAAAAATTCTTTGCGCTTCTTTCATTGCGACAGGATCATAAGCCTGGATCTTTGCACCAGCTTCGACCAATTTTTGGATAATTTCACGCGCTGGAGCTTCCCGCATATCATCAGTTTTTGGTTTGAAAGAAAGACCCCAAATTGCGAAAGTTTTCCCCGATAAATCTTCACCAAAATGCTGGATAACTTTTTCCGCTAGCAATAATTTTTGGTCATTATTTACATCTTCAACAGCCTGCAATACGCGTGTTTTATATTTATTTTGTTTAGCAATATTAATGAGAGCTTTCACATCTTTCGGAAAACAGCTTCCGCCATATCCCACGCCAGGATAGATAAATTTGTAGCCGATCCTGCTGTCAGAGCCAATTCCATGACGAACTTCATGAACATCCGCCCCTACTTTTTCGCAAAGATTGGCAATATCATTCATAAAAGAAATCTTAGTGGCAAGCATCGCATTCGCAGCGTATTTGGTCATTTCTGCCGAACGCACCGACATCAAGATCAATTTTTCCTGCGACCGAGCAAAGGGCGTGTATAATTCCCGCATGATCTTGGCGCATTTTTCGGAATCCGTTCCCACCACTATTCGATCTGGTTTCATTGAATCGTTTATTGCATCGCCTTCTTTGAGAAATTCAGGATTGGAAACAACGTCGAAATCATGATCAACTTTGCGTTCATCCAGAATTTTTTGGATCGCATTTCTCACTTTATCTGCCGTACCGATCGGGACTGTTGATTTATCTACCACAATTTTATAGTCATTCATATATTTTGCAATATCTTTGGCAACCGCCAGCACGTATTTCAGATCAGCTGAGCCATCTTCGTCAGGCGGCGTGCCAACCGCGATAAAACAGATATCAGATTTTTCAACAGCATCTTTGATATCAGTCGTGAAACTCAATCTTTTTTGACTGAAATTTCTTTTTACCATATCTTCCAAGCCCGGTTCCCAGATCGGAATTCCGCCATTATTCAGAAGATCGATTTTGCTTTTGTCATTATCGACACAGATCACATTGTTACCCATTTCGGCAAAACA
>JAGYMQ010000088.1 GCA_018400535.1 Candidatus Cloacimonadota bacterium | reverse complement strand
AATTCCCCTCTCATAGAGGGGTGTCCCGAAGGCTTTCGGGACGGGGTGTTTCTTCCCCTCTCATAGAGGGGAATTTGTGAAATCGATTTTTCCCTGGATCATTTTAATACTCCTGAATTTTCTTGCCCAGCCATTGTGCACATTTTGTTTTTCGTGCACAGAATATTGATATTTTGTGCACCAGCAGTATTTTATGCACAACCGTTGGGCAGATTAGCAGCATCGTGCACAAGAATCGATTATTTTGATAAGATTTCATACAATCCTTTATTGAGATAGAGAATTTCTTTGCCTTCTCGTTTTGGTTCTAAAATATTTAGTTCGACTAATTTATTAAGATATTTGCTGGCAGTATTTCGAGATGCAATATTATTTTCAACCAATATTTTATTTTTACAATAAACTTGAGAAAATAGTATTTCAATCATTTCATGAGAATAGATTTCGGGAGCTTTAGTTTGGATGTCATGTTTCACAGAATTGAATAGGTCGTAGATCTCATTTACTTTTTTAAGTGTAAACAATGAAGTGCGATAAACAGTTTCCAGATTAAAGAGAATCCAATCGTGCCAATTCTTATCTTCAGTAACATCCTTCAATAAATCGTAATATTCCTTTTTGTATTCCAGAATATGTTTTGAAAGATATAAGACAGGAATGTCGAGAAGTTTTTGCTTTGTAAGATAGATCACATTTAAAATTCTACCTGTTCTACCGTTTCCATAGCTGAAAGGGTGTATGGCTTCAAATTGATAATGCAGCAGAGCCATTTTTATAAGTGGATCGATCATGTTCGATTGATGAAAGAAATCAAGCCAATTCAATATTTTATTGTGTATAAATACCGGTTGAGGAGGAGTGTAAACTGTTTTGAAAGCATTACCAATATAAACTTGCATTTCTCTAATGCCCTCATCTTTGTTAGTAATTTCTCTAAAGATATTTATAATCCAGTTTTGATCGTAAACATCATCTGAGTTAAAAGCAGTCCACAGGGCATTTCTATAATTCAACACCTCTTTTGTAGCTGAATCTATATTTATTGTATTAGCTGAAAATGCACGAAAAAGTTTGTCCGTTGTCGTAAGAATATTTTCGATTTCGGAACTTGATTTTGCTTCCTGTAAAACCAACGTATTGATAAGCATAGCAGGATTTGGTATAATTGGTAATCTACCCTTTAGTTCTGCCAGAGCTGCCCTTGCATCTTTCAACTTTTTATAAATTTCCAAAGATTCAAATGTAGATGGATCTGGTGGCAAAAGTGCTAAATCATTGTAAGGTTCATTAGGGTTATATGTCATTTTTCTCTTCCTTTTTTATACCAAACAATTCAATAACATTCTCAAACGATTTAATATCCTTTTTGTATTTATCCCATTCAATCTGTTTAACATACAAAGGCTGATATTTATATTTTGTTCTGACTTTGTTTACATCTTTGCACCAAACAGTTAAACGCTTGATCTTACGAATATCTTCCAGATCTTCTCTGCCTTTTGTCTCAATCACGTAAATTGTCTTATCATATTTTTTAACTAAAAAATCAGGATAATAATTACTGATATTACCTTCATTATTTTTGTATTCAATTTTGAAATTCATTCTAAGAATATTTTTTGTGAAGGATATAATATCACGACAGTTATCCAGAAAACTGGCAAATTCAAGTTCGAATCTGGAATCACCGACGATTTTATTCAGGATGGATTTTCTGGGAGTAAAATATTCCTGATTATTA
The DNA here is from genome assembly GCA_018400535.1 of Candidatus Cloacimonadota bacterium. Classification (GTDB taxonomy): domain Bacteria; phylum Cloacimonadota; class Cloacimonadia; order Cloacimonadales; family TCS61; genus TCS61. The sequence continues at coordinate 23,952 of JAGYMQ010000088.1, read as the reverse complement.
TAAATTGATGGTTTTACTTTGCGGAGTTTGATGTAGTTTTTCACTTCTGCAGAACCAGAATCGGAAATCGTCAGTTGGGAGATTGCATCTTTAAAAGTTGAGAAGATAATTTTTTTGGAAGTTGGTTCTGATAAGTTTCTCAGAATATTTTTGTCTTCTAAACTAACGATTTTGGTAAATAATTTCTGCTCAATGAAATCTCTAACTTTTGGATAAAGAACTTCAAAACCGCTGAATAATCGGTTTTCTTTCAGAATTGCATTTGTGAAGAAAGAGATAACATTTCTATAATCAGAATCTGTATTTTCAAATTCAATTTTATGAGAGAATTCTCCATCAAGGTCGGTAAATATGACTTCTCGTAATTCCTCTTCATTGAACAGCTGCACTTTCATTTTTTTATTTTGAAAATCATTAATGTTTATCAATTCTAATTTCTTGTATTCACGATAGATCCTGGGAGTGAGAACAGGAATTGGAATATCAAGTTTTTCCATATCTTTTTCTGGATTGTCTTTGTCTGGTTCAATTATCAGAGATTGCTTCGGTTGATAATTTCTACCCATTTTGCGATAACCGAGTTCCACACCTTCTACTTTGATTGATTCGACAAAGTCTATAAACGCTTTTGTTCCAATTACTGCCAATTCTTCCGAGACATCGAGTGCAAACATTTTTCGCAGACCACGACCAATTGTCTGTTCGGGAAGAATTTTGCTGTTATCAGAATAAGGACGCAAACCGACAACTGTTGTAACATTTTTTACATCCCAGCCTTCACGCAGCATCAGCACAGAAACAATTGCTTTGTAGGGACTTTGATCGGAGTCAACATTGTCTGCTGCTTTTCGTAAAGTTTCCAATTTCTCTTTTGATTTCTTGGAAGTTGTGCTTTCTGAGATTTCTCCGCTTTTGTTGGTGTGAATAACGAGAACGGAATCTTTGAAAATGGGGAAACGGTTCTCCAGATAATCTTTTACTTCATCACTTTGTTTTGTTTTGGTGGTCATAATAAAAAGAAGTGGAGTTTTGATTTTTTTATAATGATCATATTGCTTTTGCCATTCCACAACACCGAGATTGATATAATCTTCATATCGTTCGATAAAATCATCAGAATCTTTTTCCTTCAGTTTTGCCCGTGAAACTTCATCTGGAAGAACCAGACTTTTGACTACATTTTGTTTGATCGCTTCGACTAAAGGATAATCGCAAATCGTTTGCACAAATATTTCACCTTTGCGATGTTTTGGTGTTGCCGTGAAATCAACTTGAAGCGATAAGCCATTATTTTTTTGAAGCAAAGTGTTATGGATATCTTCGATGTTTTTAAACCAGGCAAGATTTTCATCGTGAATATGATGTGCTTCGTCATTAATTATCAAAATATCTTTTATTTTATCGCTTCGGAGAATTTTTCCGAGATCGGTTCCTTTGTCTTTATCTGCATCGGGACTGGGTTTGACACCACCAAAATAATCAAAAACATTATCATCTTCAAAACTTGATTCACTATTTGAAGAAAGAAAAACACGATGAATATTTGTTAAAAACAAATTGCCAGCTGGAGAAATTGCTTTAGCTTCATCTTGAATATGAACTGTCATTTGAAAATCTGATTGCCAGTTTTTATCAGCAAATCCATCTTTGGGAATTATGGGATCTTCTTGAAAAATTTTAAGACCTTCGAAATCTTTTTTCAGACGATTTAAAACAATAATGTTTGGTGCAATGAGAAGAATATTCTTTGATAGTTTTGATTCTTCTTCGTAAAGTTTGTTAAAATACGACCAAGCAGTTACCAAACTTGCCACTTTTGTTTTACCTGAGCCGGTTGCCATTTTGATTACATAGCGAGTCCAGTTTTCGTAAAACATGTTTCCGCTGATCCTGCCAGAAGAATCAAAACGCATAAGGTTATATTTATCGTGAGCTTCCACAACTTCGTAAAGATAGATAATTGATTCCATCGCTTCACGTTGCGAGAAATAATATTGGAATTGAATTTCTTCATCATCGATAATATTGCTGTGTTCAGTTTGAAACCAATATCTTAATAGTTGTTTTGATGTTTCAGTCGCACCTTGATAATTTTTCAATCGCCAGTCAAATACTGCTTCACGGATTATATGCACCAAAGGTGGAAGCAATTGATTATAGGCAAATTCTCTAAATTCTTTGCCAGATGGAACCCATCTGGAATCAGGTGGCATTATTGAAAACGGTTTTTTCTTTATTTCTATCATTTCATTTCCTTGTGAATATATTTTTCTTTATTTGATATATTGTCAACAACCATTCCACTTTCTTCCTTGCTCCTTTTGCCATTTCTCCTAAATATTTCAAAGAGCTTCGCACATTCGGAAATTTTATTAGCTATAAATTTGCGGATCATATCAATATTTGTCGATCTTCTACCAAAATCTTTCATTCATAAAAAGCAGAAACAATCTCAAATTTGAACCAGGTGAAATCACTTTCAGCCAATTTCCAAGTGACCTCGCCGGTAACTGGGATTGTATAGCCTTCAAATTCGCCAAATTCTGTTATATCGATTTGCCAATCACACAATTCATATTTTTTATTATTTTTGCGATAACGTTTTGTTTGAAAGCGTTTTGGCCTTCCAAATTCATCAAAATAAAAATTTCCTTCAACGATTTGACCTTCGATTTTCATCTGAGCAAGAGCCGAATATTCATCGAGTTGTTTCCAATCAATATTGGAATTTAGCGCTGCAGTAGGAAACCAGACCATTTCGGCCAGATAACGCTGCATCGTTCCTTTATCGATCTCTTTTCCTTTTGCATTAACAATTGGAATTAGAGAAAGTAATTTGATGAGCATATTTCCTTTCCCTTTCGACAAAATATCTCTCCCTGAAAAATAGAAAAATGGAAACATCCTAACTTTCACTTTCCATATAAAAGCTGGTTCATCTAATCGGAAAAATTGTTCTGCTTTTGCTGGTAGCCAATTTTGGTTTGGTTTAAGACGCATTTTTGCCAGTTGTTCCAGAATCAACCTTCTCGGTTTTTGTTTACCGATCACACCACTGAATCTCAGCCATTTTTGGATCAGTAATGGTAGTTTTTCCAGATCATTTTCCACGATCTTTCTGTTGCTTTCCTGAACTTGATCAGCGAAGATTTTTTTGATCTCTGTTCTGATTTTTTTTTGAAAAAAAAATTCACCAAGCTTTGCAAATAGAGAAAGCAAGATGAGAAAATCTACAATAATAATGGTCATCAATAATACAATTTTCATAATAGTTGAATATTCCGGAATCATTTTTGATGTCAATCCTTATCGAAATTGTTTATGAATGGATACTGATTTTTTCAAGTTTTCTTCACGAATTTCTTTCTGCTTGAATGTCTTATAAATGCGAAATCAATAGTAAATCGGAAAAGATCTTAAATTAATCGAAATAAATTCTTGCAATAATCAAAAGCTGTAATTAATTGAACAAAAATAAAAAGAGGAAAAAATGTGAATTTTAAAAAGAAAATTTATAAATTTCTAAATCAAAATCGGAATTATATTCAATTGCTAAAAAGCATCTTTATAATTTCATTGATCATTCTTGCTGGTGCTATCGGGATTATGGCTGTTGAATTGAAAGCTCTTGATAGTAATATCCATAATTTTTTCGATGCACTGTGGTGGGCATTGGTCACCATCACGACTGTGGGCTACGGAGATATCGTTCCCACCACTTTTTGGGGCAGGATCATTGGTATCATTTTTATTTTTATGGGATTTATCATATTTTCGACATTCACAGCTTTTATTGCCAGCACGTTTGTCGATAGAAAGATCAAGGAGATGAAAGGTTTGAACAAGATAAAATTCAAAAATCATATTATCATTTGTGGGTGGAATAATAGCGCTCACAAAATGTTGGAATTTCTCAATTCAAAAAGTGAGAAATTCACGCCCGATATTGTTCTGGTCAATGAATTGGAAGAAGGTGATTTTTCCACCTTGCAAAATCATTTTCCCGGCTTGCAACCTGGTTTTATCAAAGGCGATTTCACCAATCAAGATATCATTAACAAAGCCAATATTAAAGAAGCCGAACACGTCATAATTCTCTATGATGAAAGCAAACCAAATACACCACCTTCCGATGAGAGAACGATCATCGCAGCTCATAATATCGCATATATGACGTCAAAAGCGAAGATCAGTTTACAATTGCAAGATGAAAAATATCTTTCCAATCTGCGCGAAGATAAGATCAAAAATGTGATCATTTACAATAATCTGGGCGGAACGCTTTTGGCTCAATCGACGCTTAATCCATCCATACCAGATTTTATGCAGGAAATATTGAACAACAATCAAGGATATAGCTTTGCTGAAAAAAGCATTCCACAAGAATTTATCCAACAAGAATATCGTTTGCTAAAAGAATATTTCCAAAAACAAAATTTGATCCTCTTGGGAATCGTCTCGATCGCACCCAAAGTTTCCATTGAAAAGCTAGTTTCAGATGACACTTCCAACATTGATCAATTTATCAAGCAACAATTTGAATTATCGGGTAAAAAATTGAAGGATGAAAAAGTGAAAAGCAATATCAAGATCAAGCCAGAAGATGATTATCTGATCCAGGAAACTGATCGCGCGATCGTGCTGTGAGGTAATGATGGATATCAATTTTTTAAAAAAAGTTGCTCTCGTGAAAGAACTTGATCAAAAAGAACTTGAGCTTTTTGCTTCCAAACTGAAGCTGGAAAAATTCAAAAAAAATGAGCTGATCATTGAAGAAGAGAAAGCCAGCGACAAAATGTTTATTTTATATGAAGGTGAGGTGGGCATCACCAAACGAATTTCGATGATCGATGAGCAGGAAAAGATCAGCAAAACTTTCACTTCTTTGAGGGGAGAAGATCATGTTTTCTTTGGCGAGATCGGGATCTTGGGAATGCAAAAAAGAACTGCAACCTGCTGCGCCAGAACAGATTGCACGCTATATTCCATCGACCATAAAAATTTCATCGATATTTGTCAAAAAAATCCTGTTATTGGTTATAAAATTCTTCTGGAAATTTCACGCCGTCTTTCAGGATTGGTAGAAAAAACTAATCGCGATGTGCTAAAATTGACGACTGCTTTGATCTATGCGCTAAAGAATTAGTCTATCTCCAATTCCAATTGTGACTCTGCCAATTCTTTCATCTTTTCTATATTTTCGTAAAATAATTCCCAATTCGTCTGTAACAGTTTCAGATCCGCAGTAGATAATTTTAGCTTTTCCAATCGTCTTCTGATATTTTCAGCAGAAAATCTATTGATCGGAAGATTGATGCCAAGCGGCAAAGTTTTTTCAAATTTACACATTTTTTTGTAGGTAGCAGCTGCCCAGGTGATATCATTCAGTTTTTCGCTGTAACTATCCAAACTTTTGTACCCCGCTGATTGAGCAATTTGTTCTGCCTCTGTTTTCAGTTTTTGCGTTCCTGCTTCGGAGCTTTCGACCATCTTGTAAGTGATCGGTAAAAGTTTATCCAAAGTATTGAAAGCATGATGAACTGCATTGATCTCCAATTTATTTTGTTCAGAAAGATCACCCAAAAAGAAATTATGCGCTTGCTCAGGAAAAACTGTCATATCGGCTTCGATCAATTCTTGATCTAATAATTGCTCTTCCTTTTCCCTGGCACAACTCACTAAAATCGTGACTATCATTAAAACAAAAAAAATTTTTCTAAACATATTATCTCCTATTAACTCATTTATTTTACGATCACATATCCATGATCTTGATAAAATCAATTTTTCATAATTTGAAGTCAAGATTTCTTTTGTTTTAGACAGATATTTCTGGCGAAATTATCTTTATTATAACGAAAAGCGATTATATTTATCAAATTGATAATAGCAGCTTCCTTCACAAATTTATGCATCAATTCCTATTTACTTATCTAACAAGAAGATAGAATCCACCAGAATGTTTGGCACAGCATCTGCTTTAAATCACATAGAAAAAATAATATTGGAGGTTACGATGAAAAACTTGATTGCAAATTGGTCAGACAGAAAAGAAAAATACAAAAAATAATTTCGTGTCGTTTTATATTTTTTTGGATTATCATTTTCCCCCTTGATGTAAATTAGAGTCGCTAACAAAGCGGCTCTTTTTCTTTAGCCAATATCACGTTCGTGTTCACTGAATTGTGGCATGATCAATTGTTTTACCCGCTCTTCGGTCAGATTCATTTCCCGAGCGATATTTTCAGGATCCCACTTTTCTTCAACCAATTTCTTGATCATTTCTTTTTGGAATTCCACATCACCAAAACCTTCTGTAGGATGGTAAATTTCTTTTTCTGTAGATTTGGTTTCTTGCCAATTTTCAGTTTGCAATTCGTTTTTGTTTCTAAATTTTTTGATCGCGAAATAGACGATCACAACCAGAATATTTCCAATTGAAAAAAGGAGAAAAGCGTTATTAAAAGTTCTTGTCGCTTTTTGCGCTTCTGCTTGAATATCTTGTTCTGAATATTTTTTTACTATTTCTTTTTTCTTCTCTGCTGGTTTGATCGTTTGTTCAGGTTTTTTGCTGATGCTTTTTTTTTCTGTTTTATGAATTTCTTGTTTTTGGATATTGTTCGATGCTTTTGGTGATGGTTTTTCTGGAATTGTTCTTGATATTTCAGCAAGGTCTAATTTTCGGTATTCTTCGGCTTTTTGATCTTTTCCCATTTTCTCATAAAAACTAATAAAACTTTTTCTTTCTTCTTCGTTTGTGGGAATGTAATTAGCAAAAATATCGAATACCAATTTGAAGAACTCGCCTGGTAATTCTATCGTTGAGAAGCTGTATTGATGACCTTTCTGTCTTTGATATTCGTGATTGAGAACGATTGAAATATCCAATTTTTCCAAAGATTCAGAATAATTGAATTCCGAAAGGACTTTATTTTCCGCTAATTTTTTTGTTTTTACTTCTGGCAATTTACGCGTATCAAAAGCAGAGATCAGGATTTTTTTCTCATCATTGGAAATAGAATAATCCGGCTTGGAATCAAAGACCAGCACCGTGCGGTCGATGATGCCATAATTATGATGATAAACATCGATCAGCAAATTGCCAGAAAGCAATTCGAAGAACAGCAGAATAAAAAACAGAATAATAATCGATCTTTTCATTTTAACAATTTCCTTGATTGATTATTATCAATTTTAAGATCATTTTTTCTGTCAACAATTTGGTAAAAATATTTGAAAGCATTATTTTTCTGAATCCAGCTTGAATATTACTTTTCTGAGAATTTTCTTATAAGCTGAATTTGAGTTATCCAATTTTACCGCTTCAGCCAGAAAGGAACGTGCTTTTTTATAGTTTTTCAATTGATAGTATAACACCCCGATACTATGCAGCAGATTTGGTTCGGATAGTAAATATTCTTCGCATTGTTCCAAAAATGTTAAAGCACTTTTTTTATTCTTTTTTTGGATGGCTTTGTCTGCCTGATTGATCAATAATCTTAAAGTAACATATTTTTCTCGCACTGCTGGATCATAAGCAATTTCCTGATAATGTAAGTAGAATTTTTTATTCGGATTGACCGCTTGCAATTTATCATAAAGTTTCTTTGCCTTTTCCCATTTTTTTTGCATCAGATTGCATTCAGCGAGCGAGAGGATATTCAATTCATTTTCAGGAAATTTCTTATAAACTTTTTGCAGATAGTTTTCTGCTTCAGGATAATTTCCCAAAGACATCAAAGTGATGGCAAGATTGAAAATATTTTCTGGTGCATCATCAAGCAATAATACTTTTTGAAAGATTCTGAAAGCTTTATGATAAAATCCTTTTACCAGATATTTTTGTCCTTTATTCCTCAATCTGTTCTTCCGCCATAGTTGCCAGAAATTCATTTATTTGGATTCTTCTCTGCCGCTTTTTGTTCAGCGATCTTTTTTTTTGCTGCTTCTGCTTTCTTTTTTGCTTCAGCTTTTTTTTTGGCACGCACTTCTTTCAAAGGATCAAATATCGCGGAAGTAGGACAAACATCAGCGCATATTCCGCAATTGATACATTTCGTATAATCGATGATCGCCAGATTATCTTCCAATTTGATCGCATCCTTCGGACATTTTTTCACACAGATACCACAACCGATACAAGCTGTTTTATTCCCACAACGTTTTTTTGCTTCAACGCCCTTATCATGGGAACTACAGAGAATATGCACGCGTTGTTTATAGGGAACAAGTTCGATCAGGTTGCGCGGACAAGCTTCCACGCAAGCGCCACAGCCTGTGCACTTATCTTTGTCAATGATCCGCATTCCATTTTCATCCAGATAAATAGCATCAAAATGACAGGCTTCGATACAATCATTTTGGAAAACACAGCCATAGTTACAAAGATTAGGTCCATTCGTTACTAAAACGGCAGCTTTACAGGTTGCGATCCCCTGATAATCATAACGGAAGAAAGTATTGTTTTTTCCACCGCTTTGACAGTGTATCAGAGCAATTTTTTTATCTGATGCGCTGGCTTCAATTCCCATTATCTTTGCCACATCGTTAACTACTTGTTCTCCGCCTGGAGCACACAAATTTATTTCAGCACCTTTTTCGACAATAGCTTCTGCATAAGCAGAACAGCCAGGATAGCCACAAGCACCACAATTTGCCTGCGGTAATACTGCGTTGATCTTATCGATCTTTGGATCAATTTCCACATGAAATTTGCGAGAAGCAAAAGCCAATCCCAACCCGTAGATCAATCCTAAAGCGCCTAAAGTTATTATCGCATAGATTAACAAATCATCCTCCTAAATTTTCAATCCAGAAAATCCCAAAAAAGCCAGTGCCATAGAACCAGCCACGATCATCGCGATCGGCATTCCTTTCATAGAATGAGGAAGTTCTGCCCGTTCCAATCTTTCTCTGATGCCAGCCATCAGAACCAACACAAGTGTGAAACCCAAACCAGCAAATAATCCATTCAAGATCGCTTCGATAAAATTGTAATTTTCATTTATATTGAGAATCGCCACACCGAGCACAGCGCAATTCGTTGTAATCAGCGGGAGAAAGACGCCCAAAGCTTTATAGAGAGCAGGAGCTATTTTTTGGATCACCATTTCCACTAATTGCACCAAAGAGGCGATAGTCAGGATGAAGGCAATTGTTTGTAAAAATTCCAATTTTAATGGGATCAAAAGGTAGGTTTGAATCAACCAGGTGAAGGTGGAAGCCATTGTCATCACGAAGATCACAGCCATTCCCATACCCAGCGCTGAATCTAATTTTTTGGAAACTCCGATATAGGGACATAAACCTAAGAATCGTGCTAATACAAAATTTTGCACAAAGATAGCGGCAATCGCCATCGCAAATATTTTTGCTATAAAATCCATCTATTTCTCCTTATTTCAGGTTTATCATTCTTCTTTTTTCTTGGCCAAATTCATCAAACCCATCAAAAGGCCCATCACTAAAAATGCACCAGGAGCTAATATGGCAACAAGAATCGGCTTATAATTTTCAGAAAGCAAAGGAAAGCCCAAAAATTCTCCTACACCCAAAATTTCTCTGATCCCACCGATCACGATCAGCGCCAGCGTGAATCCAAATCCCATTCCAAATCCATCAAATATCGAAGAAACAACATTGTTCTTTCCAGCAAAAGCTTCTGCTCGACCCAGAATTATGCAATTGACAACAATAAGTGGAATGAAAAGTCCTAGATTTTTGTGCAAAGCAGGAACATAAGCTTCCATCACCATATCGACAATAGTGACGAAAGAAGCAATGACCACAATGTAAGAAGGAATGCGAATTTTATTTGGAATGAAATTTTTGATGAGAGAAATGATGATATTTGACATAACTAACACAAAGGTTGCTGCCAGTCCCATTCCTATCGCATTTTCGACAGAAGTCGTAACAGCCAGCGTGGGGCATAATCCCAAAGCCATGACAAAAACGGGATTTTCTTTTACGAGTCCTTTGGTAAATTCTTTGAAAATGTTCATTTGATTGATTCCTCCTTTCCTACAGACAAAGATTTTTCTAAAGTCAGGATTCCTTTTTCGATGGAATTTGTAACAGCACGGCTGGTAATCGTAGCGCCAGTAATACTTTCGATTTTTCCACCATCTTTATCGACTTTTAGAGAATCTAGAAAAAATCCCATAAACTGCTTTTGAAAAGCATCCTGTTCACAGTTTGCACCCAAGCCCGGCGTCTCTTTCTGATCAATCACTTTGATCTTATTTATCTGAAGATCTGAATTCAAACCGACCATTGTTTTAACATTGCTGCTATAACCATACAATGCAGCGACCATTGTGTAACCGATCGTTTTGCCTTCATCATTTTTCCCCCGATAGACATTTTCGCTGTTCAAGGTCATGATGCTGTCAAAAGTTGCTGCCTGAGGTAAAACTTCTTTTCGCGCTTGTGCCTTTTGTTCTTCCCGATTTTTATCGATAATTGGTCTTGTGAAGTTATTGATATAGGCTAAAATACCGCTGGCAGTAGCTGCAATGATCAGAAGAATGATTCCTAATTTTAAGTAGTATTTCATGCTTTCACCTCTCCAAAAATTTTGGGAACAGTATATTTATCTATCAAAGGAACGGCAATATTCATCAACAGAATCGAATAAGAAACACCTTCTGGATAACCACCAACCAGTCGAATAACAACTGTCAAAATTCCACAACCGATCCCGAAGATAAGTCTTCCTTTTTTTGTGACCGGCGAAGTGACCATATCCGTTGCCATGAAAAAAGCGCCGAGGATCAATCCACCAGAAAATATGTGAAAAACTGGAAGTAAAAGCGATGCTGAAAAAAGACCATTTATCCCACCAAAAATATAGATGAGAACAAAAACTGTTCCAATATAACTTACCGGAATTCTCCATTCGATAATGTGTTTCCAGGCAAGATAGGCTGCTCCGATCAATAGCGCCAAAGCAGAAACTTCTCCGATCACACCACCGATATTTCCCCAGAATATTTCGCGAATGGTTGGAAAGCTTGCCACGTTGTTCATCACAGTTTCTGCCATATCTCTGCTGATCTGTGTCGTATCACGTAGGGCTTTAACGACGCTCAACGGCGTGGCAGAAGTAATTACTTCCGGAACATTATTCGGAAGATTTTGTAATCCATTTATTGAACTTTTGAAACTGTTCCACAAAGGAGTTGTTCGAGTCCAACCAGCAGTCGTCAAAGTGGGCCAGGAAGCAACGAGGAACGCTCTTCCCAATAAAGCTGGATTGAATATATTGAAACCCAGACCGCCAAAAACTTGTTTTCCAATAGCGATAGCAAAAACCGATCCTGCCACCGGCAACCACCAAGGTGAAGCGACATTGATATTGAAAGCCACCAGGATACCGGTCACAACCGCGCTGCCATCTTTGATCGTGATCGGGACTTTACGGAATTTCTGGATGATCGCTTCTGTGAGAACTGCTGCCAGCACCGAATAGAGCGTGAGCAATAATGATTGAAATCCAAAAAAGAAAATTCCCATTAAGAGAGCAGGCATCAAAGCCAGAACGACCTGCCACATAACGGATTCCACAGAGATCTTCTGTTTCAGATGAGGTGGAGCCGAAACAGCAAAAACATCTTTCATATATCCTCCAAAAATTTATTTTTTTTGCGCACTAACTTTAATCTTTCCAATATCGATCCACTGGATCAACTTAATGTGAGAAGGGCAAACGTAGGCACAGCTTCCGCATTTCATACAATCCATCACACCATATTTCTCTGCCATTTCCCAATCTTCATGTTTCACATTGTGTGCGATCAGGCTGGGAACAAGATTCATTGGACAGATATCGACGCAACGCCCGCAACGCAGACAAATTCTTTCCGCTTCTTTTTGAGCTAGTTTCTGATCAAATAATAATAATCCTGAACTGGTTTTTGCCATCGGTGTTTCTAATGTGGATATAGCAAACCCCATCATCGGACCACCAGAAATGACTTTGCCGATCTCTTCTGTCGTTCCACCCGCAAATTCTAATAGATCAGAAAAATATGTGCCAATGCGTGCTTTGATATTTTTTGGATTTTTCACGATTCTGCCACTGACAGTTATGATCCTGTCGATCAATGGTTTGCGATATTTGACAGCTTCCAGAACTGCAATCGTTGTTCCAACGTTTTGCACGACAACGTTAACGTCCATCGGTAAACCGCCTTTATTTGGAACGCTGCGCTTTGTAGTCGCATAAATCAGCTGTTTTTCTGCACCTTGAGGATATTTCAATTTTAGCGGAATAGCTTTCAGGTTATTTTCGTTTTTTAAAAGCTTTTCAAAGATTTCAATAGCATCAGGTTTATTCGCTTCGATGCCGATTATACCCTGTTTGGCTGAAACTGTTTTCATCAGAAGTTTCAAACCTTGGATTATATCTTTGGAGCGTTCCAACATCAAGCGGTAATCTGCTGTGAGATAAGGTTCACATTCCACTCCATTCAAAATTACAGTATCGATGAATTTATCTTTGGGTGGAGAAAGTTTGACGTGAGTGGGAAATCCAGCTCCGCCCATTCCACAAATGCCAGCTTCAGCTATTCTGGATTTGATCTCGTCAGCAGTCAAAGAATCGATTTCCTTTTCTTCTGATAATTCTATCCAATCATCTTCGCCGTTACCTGTGATTTCAATAGCCTGTGCCATTGATCCATTGGGATGATAGAATTTTCCGATCTTGGTTACCTTACCTGTGATCGATGCATGCATGGGAATGGATACAAAGCCGTTCGCTTCAGATATTATTTGACCAGTTTTAACCTCGTCTCCCTTTTTCACGATCGGTTGAGAAGGAGCGCCGATATGTTGAGAAATAGGAATGACAACTTTTTTCGGAAGTGGCAATTCTTCGATAGCGCTATCCTTGGAATAATGCTTTTCATCGTGAGGATGAACTCCTCCTGGGAATGTTCTTAAACCCATATCCTCTCCTATCTATATAAATTTTTGTCAAAATTTTAATTTTATCTTTATAAGCAAGGAATTTATTTATATTCGTTAAACTTTTTGATCTGTTATCCTCGACTCACACTGATTTCAAGCTCTGCGTCCCAAGTTTGATATGTTTGAGCTTTTCTCTCAAGAAATATGATCTCCCAGTCAGAACTTCAGAACAAGCTGGAATTCAAAATTAGGCGTATTGATCATTATTGATTATTTTTATCTTCAATTATTTTTCTATCAAATTCGGCATCAGCTGGCCAAATTCTGAAATATGAAAATGTGAAATTTCTAAATGCTCAACAACAAATTTTCTGACTTTCAATCTGGACGTCCGTAAATTGACAATAATCAAGAAACAATTTCAACACTGCTACTAGCTCCGATCCTGCTTGCTCCAGCTTCGATCATTTTCACTGCATCGTCATAAGTGTGGATTCCGCCAGAAGCTTTGACGCCAAGATCTTTTCCGACTGTTTTTCGCATCAATCTGATATGTTTAACTTCTGCGCCACCAGAGCCAAATCCCGTCGAAGTTTTAACAAAATTTGCACCAGCTTTCATTGCTATTTCACAAGCTTTGATTATCTCTTTTTCCGTAAGATAGCAAGTTTCCAAGATCACTTTCACCAATTTCTCTTCTGCGATTTCCACCACCGATCTGATGTCATTTTCCACAAATTCATAGCGTTCTTCTTTCAAAGCTGCCACATTGATGACCATATCAATTTCATCTGCTCCATCTTGAATTGCCTGTTTTGCTTCCAGAGCTTTTATCCCGCTGCTATTCATTCCCAAAGGAAATCCCACAACGCTACACACTTTCACTGCTGAATTTTTCACAAGTTCTGCAGCAAATTTTACAAAAGCAGGATTCACGCAAACCGAATAAAAATTATATTGAATTGCTTCGCTGCAAAGCTGCTTGATCTTTTTTTCTCCTTGATCTGCTTTCAATGCCGTGTGATCAATGATTTGTGCCAATTGCTTTTTGTTTATGTTCATATTATTTACTCCTTATATTTTCTTTCTTATTTGATTTTGCAGAATCCATTTTTTCTAAAACGGCTAATTGTCCACAAGCAGCTTGAATTTCGTCACCTCTGCTCTTGCGAAATGTTATTGCCGATTTCAGCTTCTGGATGGATTGGATGAAATCATTTATCTCGGCGTCAGACGGTGATTGATAGGAAATTCCAGGTACAGGATTCCATTTGATCAAATTCAATTTGCAGGAAAGATCGCCCAGAAATTTTCTCAAAGCAGAGCTGTCTTCTTTTTGCATATTGAAATTTTTGATCAAAACATATTCAAAAGTGATCCGGTAGGATGATTTTTTTTGGAAATCGAGCAACACATTTTTCAATTTTGTTAAGGGATACTGCTTTGCTACTGGCATCAATTTTTCTCTTTTAGATTGAATCGCTGCATTCAAAGAAACTGCCAATTTCAGCTTCAGATCAAGATTTACCATTTCAGCGATTTTGGGAATTATTCCTGAAGTAGAAACAGTTATTCGGCGCGGACTAATATTAAAGCACTTTTCTTGCTGTAACAATTTGATGGCTTTCACCACATTTTCGAAATTATCCAAAGGCTCACCCATTCCCATGAAAACAAGATTTGTCAGTTTTTTTTCTGCTAAAATTTTTTTCGCGATCTTGATCTGAGAGACAATCTCATAAACTTCCAAATTGCGGATCAATCCCATCTTTGCCGTTGCGCAAAAATGACAACCACGAGCGCATCCGACCTGAGAAGAGAGACAAAGAGTATTTTTATCTTTGAAAGGAATGATGACCATCTCGATATGCTGATCATCTTTCAATTCCAACAAATATTTTGTGGTATCATCTTCAGCTTTTTTGGTCTGGATGACTTTCGGCATGAAATTATCAAAATCAATTTTTAATTTTTCGCGGAATTTTTTGGAAAGTGTTGTCATTTTTTCAAAATCAATTTCGTTTTGGCGATAAAGCCAGTTGTAAAGCTGATCCAAACGAAAGGAAGCGATTTTATTCTGCTGCAGATAACTGGCAAAATCGGAAGGAAATAATTCCAGAATGTGAGATTTCATTTTTTTGAGATCTGGTTGAATTCCTTCAAAGAGATGATAACTCTCTCCCGATCTTCCGAAACAAGATTTATGCGGTTATTATAATAATCATTTTTATCCACAAACATTTCTTTGCCATCATAATTGATTCTCTTGCCCAGCTCAGGAAAATCATCGAGTCTTTCCTGATAGAAATTTTCTTCATAGTGCAAACAGCATAGCAGTCTTCCGCAGGGACCAGAAACTTTAGAAAGATTGCTCAAAAGATTTTGATCTTTTGCCATCTGGATCGTTACTTGATTGAATTTTTTCAGGAAACTGACGCAGCAGTAGGGTTTACCGCAAATTCCCAGACCACCCAATCGGCGTGCATCTTCTCTTCCTGATGTTTGATGTAATTCTATTCTTGTCTTGAATTCGGAAGCAAGCTCACGCACAAATTCCCGAAAATCAATTCTGCCTTCTGCCGAAAAGAAGAAAGTTAATTTATTTCCATCAAGCTGATAAATAGCATCCAGTAATTTCATTGAAAAGGCATATTTAGCTTCCAATTCAACAAATTTTTTCTTTGCTTCGATCTCCTTTCTTTGTACGGCTAGAAACTGCTTCTCATCTTCGTGCGTAGCAATTCGTAAAATTTTCTCGATTTTTCCATCTTGATATTGTCGTTCTAATTCATCATCTGAAACCGCACAATTCATCACTTTTCCGATATCTTCGCCACGTTCTACTTTGGCGATCAGATTCATTTCAGGATTAATCTTTAGATCTTTTGAATTTACAAAAAATCTTATGCGGTCTGTACGAAAGACCAATTCTATGAATTCATGCATTATATCTCCAAATTTAGTCAAGTTTGGTCAAAACTGAATGATGCAGATTACTGTAAAGTTCTTTCTCTGCTCTGGATAATCCCAAATTTCGTCGCGACTTCACGAGCTCTGCAGTTTCCAGAAATCTGCTCAGTTCATATTTCCCTTTTCCCCAACTGAAGGCAGAAATATGTTTCTGGATCAAATCACTGCCAAATAAATTGCAGCCTACCCCGATCACGGTTCCCGTGTTGATCGTTGAATTGATCGCAGTTTTAGAATGGTCTCCGATCATCGTTCCCACAAATTGTTGCTTTGTATCGATCAATTCATTTTTTGGGAAAAAGTAACTTTTCACTGTTTTATAATTATTTTTCAAGTCACTATTATTTGTATCTGCACCCAGATTGATCCATTCACCAAGATAGCTGTGACCCAAAAATCCGTCATGCTGCTTATTAGAAAATCCTTGAATGATCGTCTCTTCTACTTCTCCACCAATTTTACAGGTCTTCCCTATCGTAGTTCCCTCATAGATCTTAGCACTGGCTTTGATCACAGAATTTTTGCCGATATAAACAGGACCAAAGATCACAGCATTCGGCATGATCGTTACATTTTCATCAATGATAATCGGACCTTTTGTAGCATCGAGCACCACTCCTGGCTTGATCACACAATTTCTTCCCAACCACAGATTATAGGGATTCAAAATCGAGACGCCAATATCAGCAGTAAAATTATTTTCCTTATCATCAAAAAAATCGACGAAATCTTTTTCGATATATTCGCCATTTACTGTGATCAAATCCCAGAGATAATCCCAGAATTTCACTAATTTTTCTTCTTTTTGCAAACTTTGATTTTTTTTGTGGAAAGAACCGATCGCTACGTTTTGTGCAACTGGCTGAAACCGAGCTGCCCAACAAATTCCCATAGAAAAGTAGGCTGTTCCCCTTTTCATTTTTTTGATTTGATCTGCAATTTTTGGATTGATCTGCAAACGGCTGTTCACAAAAATCGTATCACCCTTTTCTAATTCATTGATTTTTATTTCGGGATGACGTTCACGATAGATCATTTCCAGAGCTGGATCAACGATCAAGTCAGCTTTTTCAATATCGAGATAGGCGGCTATTCTCTGACGCAATTTGAAAACTCCCACGCGCAGATCAGCAATGGCTCGAGTTTCGGTGAGCGGGTAGAAATTTTTTGAGTATTCATCATCAAAAATAACGAATTTCATATTTTGTCCTCACTTCTGAGCCAGGTCGATGACCTCGGGCGTCAGCTCTTTAAATTGCGGCATTGCCATTCCCAGATTTGCATTTATGTAAGTAGGATCGCAGATCAGAAACTTCTCGTCCTGGTAGATAATGTGATCTCCTGGGATTTCACTGTGAAAATTTACTGCAGTGGAAATGTGTCCTGGATAATCCAGACCGATCACAGTCAGATCCAGTAAATTTCTAACCAAAAAAGAATAGAGAACAGAGCGGTCTTCACAATCGCAATAGGGATAATAGAGCATTTCATCGGAGAAGAAATATTTTTCTTTGCCAAATTGCTCATCATCAGTTTTATATTGGAAAGCAGTTTGAACGAATCGAAGTAAAACATTTGCCGCTTCAGATTCATTTTTACCTTCAATTGTCGGTTTCAAGCCTGTTGTCAAAGATTCCATTGCCAAAGGCGATAACGGTGCATTGAAATAAACATCCAGATCGGTCTGCGGATAATTTTTGAAATACTCAACCGCATTCACATCATATTTGACAGGAATGATATATTCTTTGTTTTCATAGGTAAATTTCAATTCTTTTTCAAGAATAGTGCGTTTGATCTTTGGTGATTTTGTCACACTCAGATCGATAAAAGCATCAGCATCTGGGTATTTTTGTTCATAAGTTTTTAAACTGATGATCTTTTTTGGTGTTCCAAAATCTATCGCATAATATCGAACATTATCGACCATCACATAAGTGGTATCGAAAATTTTATTTCCACTTGGGATCAAGAGAAAAACATCGTCCTGATAATATCCGACTTTCGCATCGTAGTCAGATTTGATCAGCATAAACCAGGTGAAAAGCTTTGCCTTGTTCTCTGCTTCTGTGATAGATTGTCCCAATTGATATAACAGCTGACAATATCCCCAATCGTTGATATTCATCTTTTCACGTTGCGTTTTGAGCTGACTCAATAATAGTTGATGATCCGTGTCAGACATTTTCAACCAGAAATTGGCAATAGATTTTTCATTGAGTGTTTGTAGATCAATTTCAATTTTCTCAGGGAAATTATATTCCATCATCAAACCAAAATAATTGAATTTGAGAATTGGTTTATCTTTATCAATGACAAAGAATCGACTTTCCTTCTTTTCTTGAACTTCTGTCTTCAACTCGATCTTTTCGATCTTTGGTTCTTCCACTGCTGGTTGCAAAGGTATTGGTTCGGTCTTGGGAGCAGTTTTTGGTTTTGGTTTTCTATCCAGAGATTCAGATCTATATGCTTCAAAGCTGTTCCAATTATTTTTCAGGAAATCAGCAAAATCTTCATCTTGCTTTTGGCGATAGGAATGAAATTTCCCCTTTTCTTCATCAAGCCATTTTTCATAATCACTCTGAGCAAATAAGATGAGAGTTGCCGTAATCAAAACAATTATTGCTATTATTTTTCTCATTGTTTCCTCCTTAAATTCTATCAATTTCAATTTTATTAAACTGGATTTTTGTCAATCCATCATTCATTTTTTCCAGTGAAAAATATTCATCATGCCAAAAAATGAGATGATGAAAATGTAAAAAGGTTGGATAATGAGCCAGATAGGATAAAAAGCTAATCTTTTTTTCTCTTCATGAAATATTTGATAGGCGCTTTCTAAAAATTTGTATTCGCAGAATATACGTAATAAAAGGATCAATAACGCAAATTCAACTTTTACAAATACAAGGAAGAATGGAGAAATTGTGACGATAAAAACAGATGAAAGATATAGAAAAAATTCTGGATTATAAGTAAGTTGCCATTTCATATTGGAAGCCCAACGGCTGCGCTGATTGATCAATTCTTGCCAGCTTTGGATCTTGGTGGTAAAAACAAAATTATGAGAAGAAAAATTGAAACCGATCTTTTTCTTTTTTTTCCTCATCATTTGCATCAGATTGACATCATCACCAGAAACAAGATGAGCAATTTTGGAAAAACCCTCAACATCCTCAAAAGCAGATTTTTTGTAAGCCAGATTTTGTCCGGAGCAAGAAAAAGCTTTTCCGTCTGAAATCGCTCCAGCTGCAGCAGCGAACATAGCCAAAAAATCAAAATGCTCAAATTTTGCCAGGAGAGATTCCTTTTTCCAACTATTTATTTTTGTGCGTGAAAATCCTGCAACAAGATCATTCTCAGCAAAATAGGCAACCATCGATTCGATCCAATATTGGCTCATCACACAATCTGCGTCTGTCGTCAAAATAATCTCACCTTCGCTGGCAGCGATTGCCTGAGTCAAAGCATTTTTTTTGGCAGAATTCACCTTTTCCCGATTTTGAATCGAGATCAATTTTACATTTTCCCATTTTTCGCTGAAACGTTGGATGATCGTAGCAGTTTTATCTGATGAGTTATCATCAGCAACGATTACTTCATAAAGAGCTTTGGGATATGACTGATTCATCAGAATTGTAAGCAATTTCCCGATCATTTTTTCTTCATTACGAGCTGCGATAACGACGGAGACGAATTTTTTTTGGAAATTATATTTCTTTTTTGGTTTTTTCAGACCGAGATAAAAGCGGATCAGATAATAAAGATAGATCAAGAAAGAGAGAATGATCAAACCAAAAAATACTTTCCAGAGCAATTATTCCACCTTCAAAAGTGAATCGATCAGACTATCGAGTGAATCGTTAATTTCAGCAGGTTTCAACCAATTCGGACCTCTCCACAGCAAGCTGTCTGGTCTGGTCACGAGCTTATGATCTTTAATGATCTGAGCTCCACGAAGATCGATAGGATCAGGAAGATGCTCTTTTTTCAGAATAAAATGATCTGGTCGTGTCGAATCAGGATAAGAGCGGACGTAGCGAACCGAATCTGGCCAATTATAAGGTCTTCCGCCCAAATCGATCACCAAAGAATCTTTTTGATGCTCACGATAGCAGGTTGGATAAAAATTGTAATTTAATGAATCAGAAAGTGGAGTCGGTTCAGTTCCCTTGATAAATATTTCTTCCATTGTTTCTTCAAATTCATTTTTGGGAAGAAGTCCCGTCTCTTTTGAAATCCTGACGTTCACGATATTTTTTGGTATCTCAAAATCTAATTCTGAACTATTAACGATTGGTTCACCTTCTGAATTTTTTGGTGAATCGATTTCGAGTGCTTTTTTCATAATATAGGGCCAGGAAGGTAAAGCAGCGACAGCTCCAGATTGGCGGGAACCCAGACTCCTATTATCATCAAAGCCCACCCAGATTCCAGTTACTAATTGATTGTTATAGCCGATGAACCAAGCATCTTTGAAATCATCTGTCGTGCCGGTTTTTCCCGCTGCGTTCCAGCGATAACTTGTGCTGCCAAGTGTTTCATAACCGCTCTGCCATCTGATCCCTACGCCTGTTCCCTCATTCACGACAGATTGCATTAAATTCGCCATAATATAGGCTTCTTGCTCACTGATGACTCTGATCTCTTCGGGAATATTATTTTCCAGAATATTTCCTTCAGCATCTTCGACGCGCCGCACAAAGATCGGTTTCACTCGTTTTCCATAATTGGGGAAAGTCGTGTAAGCTGTGATCAATTCATAGGGAATAACTTCCAGACTGCCTACCGAAAGCGTGTAATAGGGATGAATGGGAGTGGATAGACCAAATCTTTTTGCATATTCCACGACTTTTTTAGCACCAAGATCATAAAGCAGTTTTGCAGCATAAACATTGCGCGATTTTTTTAGTCCGACTCGCAGTCTGGTATAACCAAAATTTTGTCTGGAATAATTTGATGGACTCCAAAAAAGAGTATCATTCTGGATGAAGCTGACTGGTTCATCTTTGATGATCGTTGCTGCTGTGTAATTATTGACAATTGCCGTCGAATACATAATCGGTTTGAAAGAAGAGCCTGGCTGTCTTTTTGCCTGCATGACCCGATTGAATTTGCTATGATTAAAATTGCGGCCACCGATCATCACGCGCACAAATCCTGTGTGGGGATCGATACTGAAAACTCCTCCTTGCACATATTCTGTTTTTATATTCACGGTATCAACTGGCAGATCAGAATATTTCACTTCATAATCATTCTTCGTTTCAAATTTCATCAAATTCATATTGAGCACAGAATCAGCATACATTTGTAGTTTACGATCTAAAGTAGTGTATATTTTTAGCCCGCCAGTAAAAAGTTCTGTGGTGCCATATTTATTTTCCAGATTTCTACGAATATACTCGATAAAATAATCATCAGCACCCTGATTCCCTTTTTCATGATACAATTCCAAACCTGTATTCAATGCTTTTGTGTATTCTTCTGTTGAGATCACATTTTCGGCGAGCATGCTTTGTAAAACAATATTTCTTCGGCGTAATGCTCTTTCTGGATAGCGAAAAGGATAGTAGCCGCTGGGTAGCTGCGGCATTCCAATGAGAAGAGCTGATTCAGCAATATTCAAGTCTTTTGGTTCTTTACCAAAATATTTTTTCGCTGCGATCTCAATTCCATATAAGCCAGGACCGAAGGGAGATTTATTCAGATACATTTCCAGAATTTCATCTTTGGAAAAATGACGTTCAATCCTGATTGCTAGCAATAATTCTTTTATTTTGCGAGGAATCTGTTTATCCAGCGAAAGGAACATATTTCGAGCCAGCTGCTGCGTAATCGTGCTGGCACCTTGTGAAAAATCTCCTCTTTGGATATCGATGAGCAAAGCTTTGAAAAGGCGAATCAAATCCATTCCCCAATGATCATAAAATTTCTTATCTTCAACTGCAATCACGCCATCGACAAGATAATCTGGCAATTCATGTAAACTAACGAGTTGTCTGCGTTCGACTGAAAAAATATGGATCAATTCATCATTTCTATCATAAACCTCAGATCCCACTTTCATTTCATAGTTAGTTAATTCAGAAAGTGGTGGCAATTCTCTGCTATAATAACGAAAAAGTCCGAAACCAATTCCCAGAAAGAAAATTGAGATTCCGAGTAAAATGAACAAATATTTAATTATCAATTTTTTCATAAAATACCTTTTTTAGAAATAGATCTGCAATAAAGCCTGTGATCAAGCCAGTTGCAATTCCCATTATGATCAGGATAGAAGTCAAATAAAATATTGAATTTTCAGGGATCAAAAGCAAACGAACCATCAATAATTGTCCAATATTATGAGCCGTTGCGCCACAAATGCTGATTCCAATAATGCTGAAATTTATATTACTTTCCACAGCGCAGATCATGAGAACAAAAGCCAGCGTGGAACCGGCAAAAGCAAGTATCGTATTTGGACTGAGGAGCAATCCGGAAAAGAAACCACCCAGAATGATCTTTGCACTCAAGATGAAGAATGCTCCTTTATAATTTTTATGAAAAAGAAAGATCAGAATGACGATATTTGAAAGTCCCAATCTCCAGAAAGGCAATGGCTTTGGTAAAAAATTTTCGATCACATAAAGCGTGATAGCAAAAGCTGTAAAAAAGGAAAGATGGATCAATTTTAATTTTTTGAGATCTATTTTTTCCACTTTGAAATATTACTCGATCAAACTAAAAAATTGGGAATTTCCGCAGAAATTCCCAATATTCATTTAATTATGAACTCAGATCTTCAAGAATAAATGCATCATACGATTTTTCTAAATAATTCTCTTCTATCGGATCAGTACACAACTTTATTTATTCTTTTTTTCAAATTTTTGCATAAATTCAGCAAGGTCTTGTGCTGCCTGCATAGGAAGAGAATTATACAATGAAGCTCTACAACCGCCCACACTGCGATGTCCCTTCAAAGTCAACATTCCGTTATCAGCAGCTTCAGCGATGAATTTCTTTTCCAGCTCTTCAGTGGGAAGACGGAAAGGAATATTCATCATCGAACGATCTTCTGGCACCACGGTTCCCTGGTAAAAATCTGATTCATCAAGGATGTTGTAAATGTAATCAGCTTTTTCTTCATTGCGCTTTTTCATACCTTCCAAACCACCATTATCCTCGATCCATTTCAATACTTTTCCAATGATATAGATGGCGAAACAGGGTGGTGTGTTGAAGGCAGAATCTTTCTTTATATGCGTGTTGTAATCCATCATAGTTGACATTCCGGGATTTTGTTTTTCCAGCAAAGATTTCTTGATGATAACAAAAGTTGCTCCAGCAGGCCCGATATTTTTTTGTGCTCCGCCATAAATGAGATCGTATTTGGAAAAATCGAGTGGTTTACTGAGGAAATTGGAAGACATATCGGCGATCAAAGGAATATTATCGGGAATATCCGGATCAGTCTTCCATTCTGTTCCACGAATTGTGTTATTCGTCGTGATGTGAAGATAGGCAGGATTTTCGGATAATTTCCATTCTTTTGGAATATAGGTGAAATTTTTATCTTCCGAGCTGGCAGCAATATGCAATTTTTTATTCAGCAATTTTATTTCTTTGATTGCTTTCGAAGACCATGCGCCAGTATCAATCATATTTACTACCTTATCTTCAGGACAGAAATTCAATGGGATCATATAGAATTGCAAACTTGCTCCACCTTGCAAAAACAAGGTCGTATAATCATCTCCCAAACCCATTAATTTGAGCGTTCTGTTACGGGCATCTTCCATAATTTCTTTGAATTCAGCCGAACGATGACTCATTTCCAGAACAGAAAGGCCAATTCCCTGGTAACTTAAAAGTTCTTCTTGAGCTTCTTTCAAAACTTCTTCCGGTAACACTGCCGGACCAGCGCTAAAATTGTGAACTCTCATAGCTTTAACCTCCGCTAATATATTTTGTGTAAAAAATAAAGTAGCAATTTTTTTAGCAAGAAATTTATGCTGAGATTTGATTTTTTGGAGTTTGAAAACTTCTGCCTAATTATATTTTTTCTCATTCTGATGTAGC
>JAGYMQ010000087.1 GCA_018400535.1 Candidatus Cloacimonadota bacterium | reverse complement strand
AATCGATATCGATTTTTTCTTTGCGCAGAAAAAAATCATCGGGCAGAAACTTTTTTTGCAGGAAATTTATCCAGGTTTCTCTTGAATAGTTTGAATTCAGGAAGTTTTTCATTTTTCATCCTCCTTGTAATTATTCATCTCATTTTCAATCAGCATTCTATCTTTGTTCAGTTCTTTTTCCAACTGTTTTTCAGTAGGTAGATATAATTTATATTTGCTGGCAAAGAGCTGTTTATTTTCAGCTAATATGGAATATTTGGCAACAGTTTCGTTCTTTTCGCTGCATAGAATTAGACCGATAGTAGGATTATCATCTTGGGCTCGAACATTTGCTTCATAAATTCTGATATAAGTATCCATTTGACCAATATCCTGATGCGTAAGTTTGCCTTTTTTCAAATCAATAAGCACAAAGCATTTCAGGATGAAATTATAGAAAACCAGATCAATATAGAAATGTTCACCATCCAGATTGATATGTTTCTGACGAGCTACAAAGGAGAAACCTCTGCCCAGTTCCAGCAAGAATTTCTGCAAATGATCGATAAGTGCGGTTTCCATTTCGTTTTCGGTGTATTGTGGTCTATTCTCAAGCTGTAGAAATTCTAATACATAAGGATCTTTAAGGATGTTTTTGGGATTGTTTTTTTCTGTTTTCTCTTTTGCTTCTTTAATAACCGCTTCTTTATTCTGACTGCTCAATAATCTTTCATAATAGAAGCTGTTAATCTGTCTTTCTAATGCTCTGGTTGTCCAGTTTTCTTTGATAGCTTCCTGCAAATACCACAATCTGGCAGATTCTTTTTCCACACGCAACAAGTGACGATAATGCGTCCAACTCAATTCGAGACTCACTGAGTCTTGTTTTGGGAAAGATGCATAAAATTGTTTCATTTTCCGCAAGTTTGTAACATCAAATCCCTTACCAAAGTTATTGGTCAATTGCACAGATAGGGTTTGCAAAATTTCTTTGCCGTAATCGGCTCGGTAATTACCATTGAGTTCATCTTTCACAATGAGCTTACCGATTTGCCAGTAAGTGATAACCAAAGCACTGTTTACATTTCTGCTAACTTGATTTCTGACATTTTCGATAATTTTTGAAATTTCATTGTATAAATTATTTTGCAAGTTTTT
>JAGYMQ010000086.1 GCA_018400535.1 Candidatus Cloacimonadota bacterium | reverse complement strand
GTTGATTTGGTTTCCAGAGATATTCGCTACTGATCCAAAAAACAGCGAGGATCAGGATTAGAGCAAAGAGAGTTCGTTTGTCCATAATTTCTCCTTAGGGCAATGGGTCATGACCACCCGGATGAAAAGGATGGCATTTCAGAATCCGTAAAATGGATAGTTTGAACGCTTTAAAAAAATTGTATTTTTGGAAAGCTTGATAAGAGTACTGGCTGCAAGTTGGCGTGAAACGACAAGTTGGTGGAGTGTAAGGCGAGATCACCTTCTGATAGAATCTAATTAGTAATATAATTATTTTATTCAGAAATTTCATGGTTTTTAGTGGAACATAAGTTCAATCCTCAAAAAGATATATGAATCTTTGTGAAGTCAAGATCAACGCTTTAGATCTATTCATATATTTTCATTGAACTTCTAATACTTTTTGCAGTTCATTTTTAATTTGCTGCCAGCTGGCCTGTGCTGCTTCTTTTTTGCCAATGATCACGATCTTCTGATGCACCGGCAAGATCGCTTCATTCTCACGAAAAAAAGCCTTGATCCGCCGTTTGATCTTATTTCTGATCACTGCTTTTCCAACTTTGCGTCCAACAATAATGCCAACTTTAAATTCTTTTTCAGGTGTTTTTTTTTTTAAAAACTTAAACTGCTTTCCTTCAATTTTTTGATGTGATTGAAAGATTTCGTCATATTCTCTGGTGGAAGTGATAAATTCCATCAGTCGCTTACAGTTAAACGACTTCTACCTTTTTTTCGGCGACGGGCAAGAATTTTTCTGCCAGCTTTTGTCGCCATGCGCGTCCTGAATCCATGTTTATTTTTGCGCTTACGATTATGAGGTTGATAAGTTCTTTTCATCAAGTTCTCCTTTACTCAAGTTAATTCAGATATTTATAAATCTTTATATATCATTTTATTACAGCTTTTGAGTAAAATTTGAAAAAAAGACTTGAGTGTCAAGAATTTTGTTAGAGGAACAGATAACTTAGCTCAACTTGATATATTATTTTCCAAGAACAACAGTAGTTTTTTTGCGATAAGTTTTTTCAGTCTCCCGCGCCGTCGCTTCCATCAAAAGTATATAAACACCGATTGGCAGTATTTTCCCAGAACTATTTTTTCCATCCCAGATAAATTCACTGCGAGCAGCAGTTAGATTCTGATTGATCAGTTTTTTCACCATTCTGCCTTTCAGATCAAAAATGCGTAAAGTAACCGTGCTCAATTTTTCGGGTAATTCTGCACTGATGATAGTTCTTTCCGCTTGATAGGGTGAAAAAGGATTGGGATTGATCGCAATTTTTGCACTGGGTGGAAGATATTTTACAAAAATGCTGTTTTCTGTTCCCGGCGTTGCTTTATTTACAGAAGGTCCCCAATTTGCTTTTTCAGAAGGCAAATTTGGATTGATTCGCTCTAAAGAGATCCCGGAAAGATCGTCATTCCATTCTGGTAAATAGGCAAAAGTTTCGATCAGATTTCCACATTCATCTCGCAGACTGATCTCTTCCCCAGAATTAGAAAGCGAAGGAAGCCCTGTCAAAATCGGGATATTTTCCAATCCATAAAGGACATGCAGAGAATCTACATCGTCAGCAGAAGAGGTAATCAGAAAATATTCTTCTGTGTGATAATCGCAGAAAAAAGTGTCTGTATTGCAGCAGATTTCCAAAGTTTCCAAAAATGGAATATTAAAGTTATTTTTGATCTCGATCCACTCAGGCTCATTATCGGGGGCATACATAATTTCGTTGATGACAAAAGGAAACTGATCTGCAAAATAAAAACTGTGATCGTGATCATTGGTTTCATTGAGATCAGAAGCTGCATCGATCCAGTAGTTAAAAGTTATATAACCGCTTACTGGCAGCAATGTCGGAATGTTTAATATCACGCTGTCGGCAAGGACCACTTCTTCAGAATAAAGCAAATTTTCTTCTTCACCATTGATCGTGTAACTGCAATTAATTTGAGCAATTGTGATCATTTCTAATCCAATATTTTCCAGAGATAAAAAATGTTCAATCTGATCTTCAAGAATAACTTTGTGCAAAAAAGTTAGTTTCGCATCATATTCCAGAGCTAAAATACTATTTTCTGCTCCAGGTGTCGCATTGGAAATTGATGCTGCCCAATTATCAGCAGTTGGCTCAATAAAAGGATTGATGCGCTCAATAGAAATTCCATCCTGACTATCATTCCAATCCGGTGAATAGGAAAAAGTTTCGATGAGATTTTCACTTTGGTCAAGTAGAACAATATCTTCACCTGTGTTAGAAAGATATCCGATCCCGGTCAGAACAGGTATCTCCAATTGATAATTGTCGATCATAAATTGGGCATCATCCTCCGAATCAGTTACGAGTAGAAAAGGCGCATCAATATTAGGAAGACGCAGCGTATCTTCATTTGTAACCAATATAATTTCTTCCAGATCAGAAATGAAATTATTTATCCTGATCTCCAGCCATTCGGGTTCTTCTGCGGGTGGATCATACATAATTTCATTGATGACAAAAGGGCGGGATTCATTATTATAAAAGGAACAAGCGAAGTTATTCTCATTGTTTTGATCTTCAGAAGAATTGATCTCATAAAGAAAAGTAGTATATCCGCTTTCGGGAAGATCAGAAAAAAATTGATAACAAAGCGAATCAGTGAGCGTAACTTCTTCTTTCCATATAAGTTGCGGATTCTCATCATTCAAAAGCGCAAAGCAAGAAAAAAGCGCGGAATTAATGTTTTCTAATCCGCAATTTTCGATCAGAAGATGATGCTGGATTTGAGCTGCCTCTTCCTCTAAATAAGAAAATTCTAAACTAATATCTTTTTGGAAAGGAAGCACACTGTTTTCCATCGTTGGCGTAGCACCATTTTCATCTTGCGAAACTTCCCAAACAACATTTTCATCTTCAAAAGGATTCACGCGTTCCAAAGAAAAATTTACAGGGCAACTTCCGCCATCATAGGCAGTTGAATCGAAATTTGTATGATAAACATCCTGCAGCAGTAAATTTTCCGTCGTATTGTTCAAAGCTGTCCAACTGGGACTTTCGACCACTTTTACCGGATCAATACCAGGATAATAATTTTGCAATTCCTTTGCTTCCTGGCAAACGACCAAAAAATCTTGGGGAGCAATTTGGCCTGAAAGCTCAATTTCTCCACCGATAGCATCGATGATTACTAAGTTATCCACATCATATCCACAACTGCCGCGATTGAAGATCTCGATCCATTCCTGATTGTTGCTTTCGGGCTTGAACATCAATTCATTCATAACGATAGGTGAGCTTCCGATCAAGATTGAATTGGTGACAGAATTATTTTCCAAGTTATTATCATTCATATAAATAACATCAGCTCGAATAACTGTGTAATCTGTTGGTAAGGAGGTCATTTCGTAGGAAAAAAAGATCGAATCCTGCGCAGGAAGTTCAGGTAGGACAAATAGTTCCAAAAGGTCATTATTGATATAAATTCCCAGCTCTGCTTCCGAGTTATCCACATCCATCGTGGATAAATTATGAATATAGGTTTCAATTGTGTAATATGTAGGGAATTGTAAAATTTCCAAAGAAAAAACAGCAAGATCAATCGGATAAATATTCGGACTGCCGGGTGTTGGTTCGTTGCATTCGAAAAAATCCAATTCGCAATTATCAGAATCTACTCCGTCTTGAATGCGAGCGAGAGTATTCCCACTCGAAACATCAGGAGCAAAAAACTCACCAGGATCAGAAACATCATCGGGTAATCCATTTGAATTTGGTTCGTCATAGAGCATCGTATCTGTCCAAAGAGTATCAGCCGAGATCAATCTGATGCCATCCGTTGCAGAGCCACCATTTTGAAAAGCAAGATCTGCAGTAATATCTGTATTTGGTACAAATTCTTCTCCGATCAGAAAATAGGAATAGGCTGGAATAAAATAGTTATCTGCAATAATGAGGACGTTTTCAAATTCGCTACCAGCTTTTTGAATGATCCAGCCAAAAAGATTGATATTTTCTTCGGTTGGGTTATAAAGTTCGATCCATTCATACCCTGTGTCGCTTCCATCGGGATCGTATAAAACTTCATTTATCATCACATTCTGCGCACAAATTGAAACAAAAAGCAACATTCCAATTAAAACAAAAACACTTTTCATAATTTCACCCTTGATTAACTAAATATGCTCTCCAAATAAATTTACTTTTTTATGAATTCATTTACAAAAATGCAATTAAAAACAATTTATTGATCTGTCAATATCTAAAAATATTTTCGATGATATCAGAAGGAATAATAGAAGCAGTTCTGCGCATTTCTGTTAGTTTTTCTGCTGTTTTGCCTAACAAGAAAGAAGCAGAAACAGCTGCATTTTGAATTTCCATTTTTTGCCCTAAGAAAGATACGATAATTCCAGACAGCACGTCTCCACTGCCGCCAGTTGCCAAGCCGTCATTTCCTGAAATATCAAAAACGATTTTTTCTCCGTTGGAAAAAAGTGTGGTAGCATTTTTTAACAGAATATTACAATTAAATTTTTGGGCAAGTTCATTCAGATTGGAAATTTGATCAGCTTGAATTTTGGTAATTGTTTTTTGAGATAAACGCGCAAATTCACCGATATGTGGTGTGAGTAGAACTTTCTTTGATAGGAAGTTTTGCAAAGTCTCTGATTGAGCTAATAAATTCAAGCCATCAGCGTCGATCACCAGCGGTTTTTTCCAAATATTTAAAATTATATCTAAAAGATTTTTCGTCTGCTGAGAAACACCGAGCCCGGGCCCGATTAAAAGCGCATCCATAATTTCCAATTTAGCAAAGAAATCGGGAAATTTTTTCTGCATTTTTTTGTGATTAGAAGAATGAAATTCTGATTGTGGATAGGCAAAAGTCATCACTTCCAATAATTGGTTTTCAAAAATATTTTCCATTCCGACAGGATGGAAAAGCGTGATCAGACCAGCGCCAGCACGCAGAGCAGCGCGTGAAGCCATGATCGCAGCACCAGAAAATCCCGGCGAGCCAGCAATAATCCCGATCTTGCCAAAATCTCCTTTGTGAGAAAATCTTGAGCGCTGCGGATAGACAACATTTTCTGCTGTGATCATTTTTGCCCGAGAAGGATATTTTCGGTAAACTTGTGCTGGAATGCCAATATCGATTATTCTGACTTTACCACTTTTTTCACGACCTTTTCCCAAAAATTGTCCATATTTAAAAGCTGCCATCGTCAAAGTCTGATCCGCGTCAATTGCGATTTCAGCGCAGCCCGTTTTTGCATCAATACCGCTGGCAATATCGATCGCAACTTTATGAATTTCGTAACTATTTATTTTTTGGATAGCATCTGCTTTCCACCCTTTCACGATTCCTTTCAAACCAACTCCAAAAATTGCATCAACCACCAGATCAAAAACAGAAAGGTTCGCAATTTCTTCAGCTTTTTTTATGCGTTTGATTCTAATTTTCTGCAGCTGACACTTTTCATAATTTTGCAAAGTTTCGGGTCGCATTTTTGCTGGATCGCCCAAAAGATAAAGCGTGATCTCGTGTTGCCACTCGTGTAAATAACGGGCGATCACAAAACCATCTCCACCATTATTTCCACTACCGCAGAAAACAACAACTTTACTCTTTTCTTGCAAAATTTCTTTCTGGATGATCTCGCTGCAACCTTTTCCAGCATTTTCCATCAGCTCAGCACCAGGAATCCCAATTTCATCGATCGTGCAATGATCCATCTGATACATCTCTTTAGGATCAAGAATTATCATTATAAAATTCTCCTTTTTTTAAGAATCGTAGGTAAGTTTTATTCGATACGAGTAATGTCAAATAAATTTATTCCTCATTAAGAATAAAAAATATTCCGCAAAGACCGCAAATGAAAGGATAGAAACCACGAATTTACGCGAATTAACACCAATTTCTAATATTGGAGAACATCTGATTTACCAATTAAAAATTCAAAATTAAACATTTAAAATTTTCCCAACTCTTTCCCCTTTTTTTCTTCCTTCTTCCTAAACTTCAAAACTTCTTAACTCCTATCTCTCAATTCTTCCTGCTTCTCTCCGTTTCCCTTTTACCAAAAGGGAACTGCAAAGGAT
>JAGYMQ010000085.1 GCA_018400535.1 Candidatus Cloacimonadota bacterium | reverse complement strand
CAACATTTTCTTCATCAATATATTTTCAGGTGTGGATAATTTGTAAAAATAAATTCCTGATGCTGCTTTTGTGCCATTATCATCTTTGCCAGACCATATTGCCTGATATGTTCCTGCATCATGTTCTCCTTCGAGCAAAGTCTTTACCTTTTGTCCTTTGATATTGTAGATCTCTAATGTTAACATATCTGTTTTTTGTGGCAGTGAGTAGGATATAGTTGTGGTGGGATTGAAAGGATTAGGATTATTGCTGGCAATGATCTTTGGCGTTTGTAATCCTTTAGGTGTTTTTCCAAAACTGATCGTATTGAAACGATATGGTCGTAATTCTATGTTGTTTTGTGACAATTGCCCGGCATTGAGATCTACTACGAAATATTTTTCCCTATATTCATAATTACGGTTACCATAGTAAAAAGCAAAGGTCAGATCACCTGAACCTCGTGATGTATTTGGCGGAAATGCTAGTATTTGCAGGGGAAAGGTTTCAACCTTCGTGGCTCCTATACATTCCCCATCCAGAAGAACACCGACTTCTTCTACAGTAGGATCATCGAGTTCAATTATGTTTATCGGTGTATATACTGGTGTTTCTGAATAAGTGAATCCATCGGTCATTTCTCGTTCCTCCGGTGGTACCGATGGACCATCACCATATACGAAACTACAAGCGTCATCCACATAAACAATATACATTTTACCGTAGATCAGAGCACACCTTTCCGGTGGTATAACTCCTCCTTGATTCCATGCCCAATCTTCGCTATATACGGCTTCCAGATGTTCCCAGATATCAGCAAAAGCTTCATTGATCGTCATCGATTCCTGAACAAAATATCCTACCCAGTTTTCTCCGGCGTTTAGATCGACTTCAGTATTTTCCGGTAAAGTTATACCGGATGTAGGTATATCAACTTCATCATCGGTTTGGAGTTTATAACCATCAATTGAATTAAGAGTATTTAAATATCCAGACCATGCAGACTGATTCCATGTTGCGAATATTTCACCCACATCGAATATTTTAAAATATTCTGTCTGATCCTCAACTGATTGACAAACATAAGTGGTTGTAAAACCTTCTTCATAAGTTCTATCTAAAACGGGAAAAGAACGATAGCGATAACGATTCGGAGTTGCGTTAGTTACATGATAGTCATGGTCGATCGCTCTGATCGCACCAATATCAGATGGTGTTTCATCAGGATCTGTAATGATTGGATCGCCTGTGTCGATGCAGGGAGATTTGGTTGTTGTGTTCCAGATCGGTTTATATGTTATTGAGTTTAAAAGTGGTTCAATAGTTAAACACCCAGTTCCCGCTGTCACATTATTACCCAAATTACCGCTTTCATTCATAACGCAATATGTGATAGTCAATTGTTGATCACTGGTTATCATATTTGTAAAATCATTTGATTCAAAGATATTATTGAAAATGTTAATCTCGGAGTTAGTTGTGTTTAAATATATTCCACAATCTTCATTATCAATAAAAGTATTATTATTGATAGTCACATCATCAAACCCAACGATAACACCCCAGGACCAAGTTCCACTAAAATTACCGTCAAATACATTTCCAGATAAATCATAATTTCCATATCCAATAGCAATAGCATTCGACATATAAGCTCCTAGTTGCATTAACTCGACAAATTGATTATTCATAAATACATTGTCTTGTATATAACTCGTTCCCGATGTTGATATTAAATCTACTGCTGCTGCCCCATGATAAGATTCGTTCTCTATAAATTCATTGTTTGTTATCATGACGTTAGATCCAGATGACATATAGATAGCACCACCTTTTCCTGCTGAGTATGTACTAGAAAGATAATACATAGTTGTATTAGAAACAAATTGGTTGTGTGATATGATAAGATTACTGGATGAAATATTAATAGCTCCTCCATTAAAGGCTTGGTTGTTTTCAAATATGTTATTGTTTATCGAAACACCTGAACAATTAATTATCTCTATTGCTCCACCATCATCGTAACATGTCGCATTCCCATTTTTAAGAATGAAGTTCTCTATTTTATCTTCTGAAGTTCCATTGGCAATTGAAAAGGCCCTACCGCTATTCTGACAATTAATTACTGGGTTGTTTATTCCAAAAAAATATATGTTCTTTGAATTTCCGTTCCAAGATAGATTTTTGTTGTTTAAGCCTGTATAAGCAACATCTGATCCATGAACATAAATTACAGCACTTGTCTGAACAGCATTTATTGCTGCTTGCAATGTTGTGAAATCACCTGTTCCGTCCTGCTTAACTGTGTAACTTTCTTCATATGCATTAAGCGATATTGTTATTACTACTATGATGATTATTAGTATATTTGTTTTCATCTTAAATTCTCCTTAATTTTTTATTTACTCCCTTCCATATTTCCTTCTTTTTCGGAGTAAAAAAAGAAGTAGCT
>JAGYMQ010000084.1 GCA_018400535.1 Candidatus Cloacimonadota bacterium | reverse complement strand
AAGAATATTTGATTTATAAATTTAAAATTTAAAATTAAGCATTCAGAACTTTCCACGTTTTTTTCCCTTCTTCCTAAATCCTATCTCCTATTTCCTATTTCCCCACTCTCCTTGCTTCTCTCCGTTTCCCTTTTACCAAAAGGGAACTGCAAAGGATTTCTTCAACTTTTAACTTTTAACTTTCAACTTTCACTTTTCTTTTTTCTTTCCTCACTCATCATGCTTCACGCTTCTCACTTCACTAGCAACATCTTCCTGCTGGCGATGGGTGTTCCATCTATCTGCAATTGATAGAAATAAATTCCGCTGCTAACTGTTTTACCACTGTCATTTTTTCCATCCCAAACGATTGTGTAGTGCCCGGATGAGAGTTGAGCATCGATGAGCCGCCTGACCCTTTGACCTTTGATGTTGTAGATAGCAAGATTCACATTCCCGGATTCCGGAATGTTGTAAGAAATCGTAGTCGATGGATTGAAAGGATTGGGAAAATTTGATAAACTGATT
This sequence comes from Candidatus Cloacimonadota bacterium, assembly GCA_018400535.1. Lineage (GTDB taxonomy): Bacteria > Cloacimonadota > Cloacimonadia > Cloacimonadales > TCS61 > TCS61. Next base: position 2,834 of record JAGYMQ010000084.1, on the reverse strand, counting down.
TCTTTTGTATGTATTATATCATCGGCGTTTACTAAGAATTCTAGCAAGAAATTCAACATTATTGTTTCTCCAAGCTCTACGACCACATCATGTTCAATGATCAAATTGTAATCCTCATGATAGCACATTACATCGTATGAATCGACATAAACTTCCATTGTATATGAACCCTGGTAATCGGTATAAGTAAAAAATTCACCTGCCGAGATCTCAGCATTTTCTACGGGCTCTCCATTTGTATCATAAACATGACCGGTGATGTAACCCGAAGCTGATTCCGAACCAAACTCATAGCAACCCATATCGATAACAGGATCACCATTTCCATCTCCATCCCAGATCCTTTGATTTCCAATAAGATCCCAGGGTGGAAGATAAAGTCCGGTGGTATCTGGTATTCCGGTATCGATACAGGGAGAAAGTTCCGTGAGTTGATAGGGATCATCACCTGATAGAAGGAACAAAGGATCCTCATCGATATTGCCTTCCTGCCAATTAATACTGTTAGCTCCATTATCACTATATATCGCAGTTTCACCACCCTCGATGTTGTTGTAGGAAGCATAAAGATTACTGGAAGCATTAAAAAATGTATCGTAAAATAACCCGATCTCATATTCTCCAGGATTGCGCAAGATGTTGTTCTGACAATACATATTTCCTTTTATTCCCACGCCATAATCGGAGATATTATCAATAAGAGTGTTATTCGTAAATTCTACTATACTGGTTGGTTCAGAAGCAGCATAGACCGTGCTTCTACCGTTGCTTATGTGATTATTATAGAATAAGTTGTTATTAATATATGTGTTACCGATTTCATTATTATAATCCGTAGTAAGTAGTGCGCTGGCATATCCATACCACATATTGCCAATTGCTGTGTTATTGAAAAATTTACAGTTCTCTATATAAATATCTCCATTACTCATTGCAGACAAACCAGCAGATATTCCAGTATCACCCGTACACACATTATTTGAGAATGTACAATTTGTGGCTCTAAAAGAAGTTGTTCCGTTTATCCATACACCTGAATGCCCCAAGTCAAACACTTCTATATTATCAGCTTTTACGTTGATTAGTTCCACATTTCCACTTGCAGTAGATCCTGCAAGACCAACTCCTTTATCTGTAATTGTACAATCTGCAATAAGTATGTTTTCAAATTTTATATTATCTGAGTAATAGATTTCTAATATTGTATACTCATATATCGCATTCTGAAAAGTAATGTCCTTTATAGTTGAATTAAAGTAACCTTGAGCAGTAGAAAAAAGGGGAACATATTCATTTTCTCCATCAATGATTGTTGTGTTCATATCCGCACCGATAATATTAACATTGGCTTTGCAACCAAATGCAAATATTTGTTGATTATCACTATTATTGTATGTACCCTCGGCTAAATAAACTGTATGTGGTTGTTCAGGATTAGAAGCGATCTTGCGTACCGCAAGGTTGATTGTTTTTAAAGGATCATTTGGAGTAAGTCCTGAATTATTGTCATTACCATTCGGAGAAACATAAAGATCATGTTCAACCGGTTCGATAATATAATTTAATATATCAAAATTATATTCAAAACTATAATTCCCATGGAATTTTTGAGCAAAATATATGTCCGGTTCTGCAACTGTAAAAGTATCTACAAACACATCCAATTCGTCAAAATAAATTGTTTCAATATAAATATCCAAACCAGAACCAGCAAAGTTATCGTATATACTACACCTGTTGACCTGATCAAAAGTTACCTGTGATTGACCACAAATACCAATCCCACCACCAAATCTTGCCGCATGATTTTGTCTTATTGAACATCCTGATAAAAAAACAATTCCATCAACAATGCGAATACCGCCGGTTGTATTGTCTGAATAGTTTTTCGTAATTATACAATTAATTATATCAATTTCAATCACCTCTGGATAATCCCCATAAATGGATATCCCTCCGCCGTAAAATGGGTGATCGACCTCTCCTCTTCCATTTGTAATCGTAAATCCACGTAAAACCGTATTTGTTTCGCCGGAAACTAAACTCACGCAGCTTGTCTGCCGTTGTCCATCGATTATGGTTTGAGAGATATATTGTTCATCACCGGTGATCATCTCTAAACTGGCAATGGTAAGGGATTTGCCGTTGTAGTTTATATTTTCGTAATAAGTTCCCGGATAAACTAAAACCGTATCTGCATCAGCAGAAGCATCGATGCCTGCCTGGATCGTTGTGAAATCGCCAGTACCGTCTTGTTTGATCTCCCAGGTTACCGAGTTAAGCAGCGAACAAATCATACAAAACGAACAGATAAGAATAAATTTAAATCTCATAATTACTTCCTATATTAAACAAAATACTGTCTGGTGAACAAATTAACACAAATCAACACAAGTAAGAATAGAAGTTTATTTTTCATCCTCACCTTAAAATGTCATCCTCGCGTAAGCGGGGATCTTGTTTAGATCGCCAATCATACTCAATAGACCCACAAGTTTTGTGAATAATAATAAATATGGAACAAGGCATACAAACAATCACATGCAGGTGATAAGGTGCAACGTCTCTTTCTGGTTTGAGAATGTGTGGGGATGTTGCGTTGTTATAGGCGACGTTTGGGAACGTCGCGTTCTTGCAGGCGATATTTGGGAACGTCGCGTTCGGATGTTTATTTGTTTCATAATAATAACCTTATTTTTTACTCGTTCGCAATCTAGCAACTTCCGAATGTATTCCGAGATCTTCGGAATTCTTCGGAATGTCGCATTTCTTAAAAATTCTTTCAAACATTCGGATGATCCCGCACCCGTTTTATTGGTGCGGGAACAATCCGA
>JAGYMQ010000083.1 GCA_018400535.1 Candidatus Cloacimonadota bacterium | reverse complement strand
ACATGAGAAAAGCAAGACATGAATTTCATTATCTTTCACTTTTCTCTTCTTCTTCTCCCTTCCCTTTTTCAAAAAGGGAAGGGCTGGGGTTAGGATTCTCTTCTTCATTTCACCACCAAGATAGAATTTTTCCCGCCATACCCATCATCAACGGTTTCCAGAGCATTTGGATCTGAATGCCAGGAATTGCGATCTACTACAAATTTATACTGATATCTGCCAGGTTCGAGTTTTTTCACAAGTGACCAAATTCCATCATTTGCCTTTTTATCGCCGTGTGTTCCATCATCGAAAAGCGGATCAATGCTGGGATTGTATGTTCCATTTGTGCTGGCAGTTCCGCCCCATTGATTGTCTGGAAAATCACCAACAAGGGTAACTGTTTTTGCTGAAGGTGCTTCAAATTGGAATAATATCCCGCCTTCAACAGGATGCGGCGGATCTAATCGTTTTTTTATGATATCGAAATTTATATTTTCGTTTTGTGCAATATTTCCAAAAAACGTGAAAGGAGCTGCCAAAATCTCTCCAAACGGCGATGGCAATTTATATATCTTTTGCGCTGTATTGGAAAACCAATTATCATTTGCAATAGCGAGCAATGGGAGTAAAATGATCAAAATAATAATCAGATTTTTCATAGATTACCTCAGAATGTGATGACGGCTTCTAAGGATATGCGATGTTCATCTTCCAATGCTTTTTCTGCATTTTTGATCTTCTGCCCCAGGCCATTATAAGTAGCTTCGATGTATTCGGACAATCCTTCTGCATCTTCCATAAATTCTTCTCGTCCTCTATTATAAAATTCATCGGTGACGGAATCGATCACAAAAGGACTGACACCCCAGCCAATAGAAAGCCTGATATTTTTTTGGATTTGATAATTCAGTGCAGTATAATTGCTTACAAACAGGTCGTGATTTTTCCAAATATCTGTTTTCAGATTGAGGAATTCATTATTATAAACTGGAAGTCGGGTATTGGAATAAATATTCCATTCATTATTAAGATGGAATTTTAAAGTGAAAATATTCTCAATATATTTTGGTTCATAAAGCAGATTTCTTTGAACAAACGTTCCCTTCCAACCAAATTCTGTGAGAAATTTAAAGAATCTCTTTTTGTAATCCAGATCCAATTTTGAGACCAAGCTTGTTTCATAACCGATCGCAGAATAATTTGAAAAAGGCACATTTGTGAATTCCTGGAACCATCTTCCCGTCGCATTCGTTTTTTCCATATAGATATAATAATCCGTCCAGCTGATCAGACTATCAGGGAAAGTCTGCTTTTTGTAGGAAATTGAGAACTGGGATGAAAAGTCAGCAAGCTTGAAACCTGAAGCAAAATTAAATAAATGACGATCGAAAGATTGTTTTATCAGCTCGGGACTGGGAACATATTGCATTCCAGACTGTTCTTTTTCCAGAAAGAAATCGATATTATGATGCTGATAATCAAAGGCAAGATCAAGTGCTTTGGGAAAGGTGATATTCGAGCCGACGAACCATTTTTCGCCGTTCATCCATTTGAATTCATCACTTATCATATAGGGATAATTTTGCGGATATTGATACTGGCTGATGTTTTCGAAATAGGAATATTCTGATAGAAATTTCACTTTCAGAGGAGCAAGCCAATTTTGTTGTGTTAGATTTTTTTCATAGGCAAGATCAAAGGCAAAATTGCGATGATCGAGATCATAAAAAGTATAAGATAATTTATCGAAAACAAAATAGGCAGTTGAACCAAAACTTAGCGATGATCGATTATCTTCGGAATTATGTAAAAAATATTTTATTTTGGAACGGACAGCATTTACTTCATAATTCTGATCCAGATTTTCTGAGATCAATCCTACGAATTTCAAAGTAAGTGGAAGGTTCAGTTTCATTTTCTTGATCAGATCTTTGATCCTCAGAAAAGCACCTCTTTCATCAAAACCATGATCATATTTTTCTTTTCCGATGTCTCCGATAATGCGTAAAGGATCATCCGAAGTGTAAATTCCATAATCATCATAAGCGCTGAATTCAACATCATAAATATCTATTTTAAAATAGGATTTAGTATAATTGAAATTTGCCATCCAACCATCTTCCAGATTTGTTTCGTTATTCAAATTCATCAGGGCAAAACTCTCAAAATTATCTGCCAGTTTCATCCGGATACCCAATTGCAGATAATGAACTGGTTTTGCTAGAGAATAGCGCGATACATCGTTTTCTTCAAAAAAGTTTTGATTGTAATATCTTCCTGAAAAGAATATACGGGGATTGTAAAAGGATTTCACGCCTTTTTTATTGCTTTCCTGCTTTTCAATGATCAAAGAACCATCGCTGTCAATTTCAACGACCGAATTCGCACCACCATAACCATCATCTTCTGTTCTGGGATTTTCTTGATCGAAATACCATTCATCGTCCACCACAAATTTATATTGATATTTTCCCGCAGGAAGTTTGAGCGTTGTTGCCCAAGTTTCATCATCGATTTTTTGCAAAGGCGTTTTGGTCGAGTTCCAATCATTAAAGCTTCCCGCTAGAAATACACTTTCTGCGCTCGGAGCATAAAAGCTGAATTTGATACCTTCATCAGTTTGTTTCAAATTTGCCTGTAAAACGACGAAAACAATTAAGATCAAAATAATTAATAAATATTTTCTCATAAGTCCTCTATCTGAATCAAAATCCTACTTCCCAGTAAATACGGAAATATTTTTGGATATAGGATTGTGCTTCATAAGTGAATTGCTCATCTTCATTAATTCCTGTAAAATCATAAGATTCTATTATATTTGTGTAATTGAAATAGTTGAAATCATCATCAAATACCAGATTATTATCACCGATACCATAAGGTCCATATTGGAAATAGATCGTGGAATTTCCGGTAACGCGATAACTGATCTCGGCAAAAAAGATTTTCCTGAGCTCTTGATTTTCATCAGAAAATAATCCACGATAGAAAAATCTGGTTTTGTCAGTAAGATTCACGGATAATTCTACGCCAAACTGATTTTTCTGCGTTGATTCTCCCAGATCTTTGATAAAATATTGGGTACGGATTCTTCCTACAAAATTTTCCACAGATAGTTCATTTAGAACATCATTCCAGATATGTCCTTTTTTATCAAAGCCCAGAAATTGACCATCTTCACTATAAATTTTATTGTTAAGAAAATCTTTGCGTCGTTCGTAATAGAATTTGTATTTGAAACCATTCACGAATTCAATATATACTTCAGAATATAATTTATTTTTTGGCTCATTGAATTTTTTGTCTAGCAATTGTTCGGCGACGTGATATTTATATTCTGACCAATCGAAGGTCAATGTGATAGCCCGCTTAGGCACAAGATATTTTGCGTTTATCCAATATCCGATCTCATTATTGTTCACGTCATCATTATCAAAATGAGAATTGTATGTATCGCCATGACTCCACACTCCAGGTAACAAATGAATATGTCCCCAGCGATAATTTCCAAAACCGATTCCTTCCAATTGTGCTTTAAAAGCTGTATTAGCTTTGATAATTTCCTTCAGTCCTTTTTTCCAGGCTTCCTGATCGGATTCATAAGATTCTGAATTTTCATCATCATATTTTGCTGCTTCAAAAGATAAAGCGTAAGGAGGAAAATAAAATTTCAGATCCGTAGCAATTAGATCACGATGATTATTTTGGAATTGATTGTTTTCGATCTCTCTGAAAAAGAAACCTCCCCAGACAAAATGTTTCTGGAAAAGATCGGTGCGCAAGCGGAGCAGATGCAGGTCATTTCCCGAATAACCAGAAAAATCAGAAAAGACATATTTGAAATTCATTTTATCAGAATACCAAAAGTCGAATCTTGCTCCTCTGCCGTTATCGTCATCTTTCACTTTGTCCACATCCAACAAATTCAACATCGAGCCATCGAGCCAATAACTATCGCTGCCACGGTAAAACAATTTTCCTTCGATTCCTCTGCTGGCATCAAATTCTTGTCTGAAAACGATATTGGCATTAGATAGATAGGTCGAATGTTCTTCTGGATAAGTATAATCAGTTCCATAAAAATTAGTTGTATAAAAATTTTCATTCATTAGATTAAAATAGGAACGGAATTTGTTTTTTATATTCAGATGGAAGTTCAAACCCAATTGATAACTGACATTTGTTTGATTTTCAAATTCTTGCCAGCGATCCATTATTGTGCGGGTATAACCGTTTATTTTTAAGATCGCATTAGCTGCGTGAACCAAGAATAAAATTGTGATTAGAAAAGAAATTTTCTTCATCATTTGTCAAATCCAACGTCAAATTTCCAAACCAGCGATAAACGATAATTGCTGCCCAGATCTTTGTGGGGAAGAACTGCTGCGTCAAGCTGCCAGTCACCATTTTGCAATCCCAACCCAATAGTGAAATCTTCATCCCGTAAGCCGATGCGAGGAGCGAAGACTTGAAAGAACCAGTATTCCATACCAAGATTCAGTTCATTCTTTTCACTGACAACATAATCACCAGAAAAATTGACTGTTCTTTTCCAATGATAAGCAAATCCCAGAACGAATTCACGTGGTAAATTCTCTTGCTTTGAAATAAAAGAGAAATTTGGGTGAAAGACGTTTCTCGTTACAAAACTGAGTGTTGTGTTTTTTCCAATATCGGAATCAATACCGAGATCGATATCAAATTTTTGTGGTGTTTCTGCATCATCGTAATTAGCTTTTGCATAAAAATGCTTCAAATTAAATCCAAAGCGGATCGGTGTTTTTCCAATCCAAACAATACTTGAAGTTGAAAGATAGGAAAGTTGTTCTTTATAAACATCGGTCAAGTTCATTTGCGTCCAGCCAATTCCAATTCTGGTATAGGGCATTGGAACGACAATTGCTGCCATCTCATTATAAAAATCTTTGATCCCAAACATATTTTGGTGGGAAACAATGATGGACATTTTATTGATCTTTCCCATTCGAGCAGGATTCCAGAAAATCGTTGTTGGATCTTCAACCATAGCAGAATAGGCATTCCCCATCGCCATAGCTGCCGCACCCCAGTTCATTTCCTGAAAATTTGCAAAAAGAATTACCGGCAGAATGAATAAAAGTATAATAAAAAAATTTTCTTTCATAGAGCTCCTATTTGATCACAGAAAAGGCAGCGATTTTTCCGGCTTCATGATTGCTTGATCGTATTTGAATAATGTAAAATCCGAAAGGAACGATCTTGTTCTTCTCATCTTTTCCGTCCCAGATCCATGTATTTTTTTGCGTTTGGTGATAGGATAATTCTTTCATCTTTTCGCCAGCGGCATCAAAGACAATTGCAGAAAACCTGGCATCTTGATTGGATTCGATTTGAATTTGGAAAGGTTCATCTTGATAGGGATTGAAAACTTTTCCGTTTGGAAAAGTTATATCTTCGATCTTCAATTGTTTTGGAATAAAAGTCAGTGGCACTTGGAAGTAGTCGATTCTTTGCCAATCATTCGGTGAAACACTCAAATCAGCTGCGCCATCTTCATCGGTATCTACGATAAATTCCAGATAATTATCAATATTCACGCTAATAGTGGAATTTTCTTGCATATCGCTGATATTGTCCGGAGCTACATCGGGTCCGCTACTATAATCATCGCCAGCTGTGATCAGGGCTGCGACTTTTATTGTAGGATAATTTTCCATTTTGCGATTCCAGAATTGTCCCTCATAATAGATCGTTTCCCAGGGAATAGCGGCTTCCATTGCTTTTCCCAAACGATCTGTGTCAAAAGTGGCAATAGTGGAAATATTTGTGTTTTCTGTTACGATCGAATGAGTTCCTTCATTTACTGACCAAAATTGTGGCACTTGATTTCTGTCCCAGGTAGCTAAAAAGAAATCAGGCGAAAAATTGAAAAAATTGAATTTTCTGGCCCAGGAATTAAGCGTTTCCATATTTTCAATACCATAATCATCATAAACATCAAGAAATAGAATTACGTTATTATCCCAGCTGCAACCATCGACGGCAACATAAAGATAATTTTGATCCCACGTAATTTTAATCTGATTGATATCATTATAAATTCCCCAATAGGAATCAT
>JAGYMQ010000082.1 GCA_018400535.1 Candidatus Cloacimonadota bacterium | reverse complement strand
AGGTCGCTGCCATCACTAAATCTTTTTTATTTTTTGAAATAACAATATTATTGATTGTATGCCGAATTATTTAATTTCTTGGCACAATATGTATTTATGCAAAAAAACAATAAAGATATGAATTAAATACTACTTAGATTATATAAATATTCGTCCTTATATTTAACATAGTTTTGAGCTGAACGATAAATATCATCAATTTCATCATTAGATAATTTTCTGATAACTTTCGCTGGACTGCCCATAATCAGACTTGCCGGCGGAAATATTTTATTTTGGGTGACCAAAGATCCAGCAGCGACCAAGGAATTCTTGCCGATTTGCGAACCATCTAATAATATTGCATTCATTCCGATCAAACAATTGTTCTCAATAGTGCAACCATGCAAAGTGCATTTGTGTCCCACAGTCACATATTTGCCGATAATAGTGGAGAAACCCGATTTTGGATCATCTTTTTGTTTATGTGTAACGTGGATTATCGTTCCGTCTTGAATATTTGTGCCATCACTAATCTCGATAAAATTAACATCAGCTCTGATCACCGTTTGAAACCAAATCGAGCAATCTTTTCCGATTTTGCAGCGGCCAATGATTTCAGCAGAATCAGCAATGAAAGTTCTTTTACCAATTTCTGGAAAGTAGTTTTGATATTTTTTCAACATAAATATTCCTCAGATCTTTTTATAAGTTTTGAAATGAATTTTTGCTACTTCTTTAAGTGTTTCTTTTCCAAATATTTTAGTAAAATCTTTTGCAGTAGTGACAACATTTTTGGAAGCACCTTTTGGGAAAGTCATCTTATATTTTTTGGAAAGCTCATCCAAGTTATTCAAGAAGTGATAGCGAGCAATAATGGAAGCAGTTGCGACGGCAATATCACTCTCTGCTTTTATCCGATTTGTTAGATGGATATTTTTCATTTCGCGCAGCGAATTTTTCAGTGTTTGTGAATCTGTAAATTTATCTACGATTGCTCCTTCCAAAGAAAATTTTTTATTCAAGTTTAAAATGATTCTAGCATGCATCCAAGCGAGAAGTTCGTTAAGCTTTTTTTTTTGCAATTTAAATTTTTGATAAAGTTCGTTGTATTTTGCAGGTTTCAAAATGATAACATCAAGTTGTTTCTCAAACTGAAAATATATCTTGGGTGCGATTTTTCGAATCTTTTGATCGGAAACAAGTTTGGAATCTTTGACACCGAGATCTAGCAATTGATTAACATTTTCCTTTTTGATGAAGAAACCACAGGCAACAAGAGCGCCGAAAAAATCTCCCTTTCCCGATTCATCAGTGCCAAGCCAATTATTCCACTTATGAAAATTGTTTTGTGGAGGAACATTAATAATTGACCTTAGTTTTGTCTCCGAAATCTTTCCGCTAAAAACAGTCGAAATTCCTTTTTTTTGTGAATGATAAACGTTAAGAATAATTTCATTTCCCTCTTCCAGAAATTTTAACTGTACACCATAATTTATTGTTTTTTTGGCTATCAACCTGATTTTTTTCTTTTCTGCGGAATTGATCAATCGAGCGATGAATTCTTGTAATTCAGATTTCATCTTCAATTTCTGATATCGACTGCTCCAAAGATCACATCGATATTCACAAAAAGTGCATTCTTTTCAGTGGAAAAGGCAGGTGTTTCATAAATGTGATCGCTGAAAGCGCCGACACTTCCCGCGGGTATTTTCCCTTCCGCAAAAACGGTGCTGATCTTGATGCGAGCAGGAATGTCAGGATTGATGAGAATATCAGCAGAACCGAAGATCACATCTACATCTACCTTCAAGCTGGAATTTTCCAGATCGCAATTTTGCAGATCGATTTGACTATGTCCAAAAATCGTGTTGTAATTCTTATCAGATTTTATTTCGCTGATCTGGACTTGGTCAAAAAGTTTTTCACTTGTTTTGTTCTCACTTCTATTAAGCAGTAATTTCGCACCAAAATAAATCAAGATAGCTGCGAAAATAAAACGAAAAATCGGGATATCAATATTGAAAACAGCACGAACGACCATTGACAAACCCAGGAGAACCAAGAGAATTCCCCAAAAAAGAGAACCGAAGAAAAAATTCATTTTCACAATACCTCCTGTAACTTTATTTTCAAAATATCATCGATAGCCTCAGAGATTTTTCCAAAGGCAATTCTATATTGATCAAGGTTTTGCATATAAGGATCTTCAATATCGCCATGTCTTTGGGCATATTCCAAAAGTGTGAAAACCTGATTTTCAGCAGTAGGAAAAAGCTGTAATAGTTTTTTTTTGTGTAGATGCGTCATTGTCAGGATCAGCCAACTTTCCTGCACAAGATTTTTATTGAGTTGTTTGGAAAAATGAGCACTGGCATCAATACCATTTTCTTGTAAAACTTTCCGAGAGTTTTCAGAAATTGGGACATTACTTTTCAGAAAACCCGCTGATTTCACTGTAATTTTTTTCCCTTTCAAACGATTTTTCAGATAATATTCTGCCATCGGGCTACGGCAAATATTTCCAGTGCAAACGAATAATATTTGCGGTTTGCGATATGCTTTTTCCAATTTGGCAAATGAGAGGCTACCTTCTCGGACGAGAAAAAAATCACCAATTATAGTTGATGGCTCAGCAGAGATTTCTGGTATCTTGCGAGGAAGAAAAGCTAGATCAAACCATTCCAGTTTTTCAATTTTTTCAATATCGGTCAGAGCAGTTTCACCTGTTTGATTGATGCTGGTGCTAATGATCGGCGTTTTTATCCTATCCAGAAAGTTTCGTAAAAATTGTGATGTAGGAATGCGGAAAGCAATTTTTCCTCTTTTTTGTAGATGGTGGAATCTTTCGTCTTTCGTTCTGACAATGATAGATAAATTTCCGGGCCAGAATTGCTGCATCAATCTCTTTATAGGTGGAGATATTTCCACGCTAAAATTTTCAAACCAGTTCATTTTTGGGACCAGAACGATATAATTAGTATTTGTGCGTTTTTTGTAGCAGGAAATTCTTTCGATCGCTTTTTTACTGAATGCTGAGCAACCGATACCAAACATATTTCCCGTGTGATGCAAAAAAACTTTGTCCTGATCAAATTTACGAGGATCATCTTTTTTTAATATTTTCATGTCTCAAAATTTTTGTTTTGCGGCTGAGAAGTCAAAATAAATCAACTTATCATTCCAAATATTCCAGAGGATTAACGGGCGTTCCTCTTTTTCTCAATTCGAAATGAAGACAAGGCTGATCCGCAGATCCTGTTTTTCCAGAAAGAGCGATAGGCTGGTTTTTTTGGACATTATCTCCTTTGGAAACAAGTATTTTACTGTTGTGTGAATAGAGCGAATAAAAACCATTTTTGTGATCGATGATCACCAGTTTGCCAGCTCCATTATACCATCGAGCATAAGCAATAACTCCATTTTCGACAGCCACGACTTCTTTTCCTTCATCAGATTGAATATCGATTCCATCATTGAAAATGCTAACGTGATAGCGATCGCTTCTTTGTTCTCCGAAATTTCTGATGACCTTTCCTTTCAAGGGCCAGATCAATTTTGGAGTGGAAAACTTATAGGAAAATTCATCACTGATAATTTCTGCCTGCAATTTTGTGATCAATTCATCGAGTGCAATTGCTTCTTTTTCCAGACGTTTTTTCCGACGAGAAGCCTTTTGTTTTTGTTGTTCATATTTAGTGATATTCTGGTTCAAAAAGGTCAATTCGTCGGCAATTCTGTCATTTTTCTTTTTTTCCACGATTCGCGACCAGATCACATTTTCATATTTCTTATTTGTTCTATCTTTCTGATATTTAATCTCTCCGATGCGATCTTTGATCAAGATAAATTCTTCTGCTGTGCGCTTGATCAAGGTTGCCAGGAATCGGCAGTCAATTTCTTTTTCTGGAAATAGCTGACTTTGATAATGCGTAATCGTCAGTTGAGCCAGTTCATTTTCAAAATAGTAATTTATTTTTTCATATTCGGAATTTGTTAACTGTAATGAATTTAACAATTGATCTAATTCTTTCTTAGTTTTTTTTTCTTTATTGCGCAAGATACTGATTTTTTTTTCCACAGCAGTTTTTTCTTTTTTGGTTGAGAGCATGTTTTGTTGGGTTTTTGCTTTTTCCAATTCTGCTTGTTGAATGATCATCTTTTCTTTCTTGATCAACTGATTGAGTTCTTCTAATTGTTTCTGCTTATCATTAATATCTTGTGCAGAAAGCAAGAAGATCGAAAGGAAAATAATAATAACCAACAAATTTCTTTTCATAGTAAACTCCAAAGAAATTAATTTTTTTAGAATATATTCCGTGTCAAGTTTCACAACAAAGAATTCGTCTTTCATTTCAACAGAAAATAAAAAAAGGGCACTTGATAGCGCCCTTTTGTTTTATGTAGGAGAGAGAATTTATTCTACATTCAGAATATCTTTAAAAGCCTTTTCAAAGGATTCTTTTGGTAATGCACCCATCGCCATTTGTGGTTTTCCATCTTTCGGACAAAAAAGGATTGAAGGGATACTTCGAATTCCAAAAGCAGCAGCTAATTCTTGTTGATCTTCAGTATTGATTTTGTAAATATTTACTTTCCCAGAATATTTTTCTGCCAGTTCTTCCAAGATGGGAGCGACCATTTTGCAAGGTGCGCACCAATCTGCATAAAAATCGATCACACAAGGTAACTCACCGGCGAAATTCCATTCTTTTTGTTGTTCATAATCAAAAACTTTATTTTTAAAAGTTTCTTTGGATAAATGTTCCATTACATAACTCCTTGATAATTTTTTATGTTAATATAAATATATATTTAATAATGTCAAATTTAATCTTTTAGCTTCGTATTTTTTTCACTTTTTTCAGTCAGATCAATTTATTTATTGACAAAAGAATATCTTCTTCGTGATATATCAAATCGTATTTACTCTGGATTTATACATAAGTGAGAAGCAGGTGCATTTTTGCTCATTATGAAAACTTATACGAAGAATTCATTATTTTTCACTTTGTGGGTCTAAATTGAGCGAAAGCGGTTAAATGTTCCAAACTAAATGGTTTGATGATAGTCTATGAATTTTCCAAAGATGGAGGTTTTGATGAATAAAAAGAATCTTTTTAGCGTCTTTTTCCTATTTGTATTTTTCTCTTTATCCGCACAATCGGTCTATTGGGAAGAAGATTTTATCCCCGCGCCAGATAATTGGACCCTCGAACAAAACTGGTCTTTCACCAATAATGCTTTGCAGTTATATTGGAATCCTTCTGTGACAAACTATGATCTTTCAGCGATCTCACCCGAGATTATTCTTCCTGGCAATGTGGGAGATCTAATCGTTACGCAATATATCGATGCCTATTCACCAGTCGATGAAATAATGGAGATCGGTTTGAATATCGATGGAACTTTTATCGAACTCTGGCAATATGAATTGATCGGTGGAAACTGGGGTAATCAAAATGGTGAAGATTTGATAATTCCAATTTCAGATTTTGGCGAGGAAACTGTGAAAATTCAATTTCGAAGTTATGGAAATTCCACCTACAATCTCAATTGGTGGGATATTTACAACGTGAAGATCACAGCATTATTGGATAATGATCTGGCAGCGATGATAGTAGATGGCCCTGTCATTGCAGAACAAAATCAATTGGAATTGTGGAAAGTGATCGTGAAAAATACAGGAATCAATTCTCAAGATTCTTACACAGTGAAATTATTTCGAGATGATGAGATTGAGCTCGGTTCAATCCAGATCGATGAATCTCTTTCTCCTAGCGCGATTTCAGAACACAATTTTTTTTGGACACCAACTATCCTGGAAGATCTGGAAATTTATGGGAAAGTTTTTTTAAATGGAGATGAAAATCCCAATAATAATACGACAGAGCATTTGAACGTTACGATCTTTCCGCAAGGTGAACGGCAATATTTATTATGGGATAATGACAATAATTCCGATTATATTGATCCAGAATCCGGAGCTTTTTTTCAGTGTGAAGATGGTTTGGAAAATGCCCTGACAGCAAACGATATCGATTTTGATCTGGTCAATGAATTACCGCCAAATCTCAAAAATTATAATATTGTTTTTGCTGAATTGGGACTTTATTGCGTGGGCTGAGGTGTCACACCACCCGGAATCGTGAATTCCGATGAACAAAATATTTTGATCGATTATTTGAATTCTGGTGGAAGTTTATACATTGAAGGTGCTGACGTGGCAGAAGGTCACCAAGATACAGATTTTTTAGATCTTTTGGGCTTTGAACTTTTTGATCCTGGTGCGTCGAATGAAGTATTTAGTCTGGATGGTGAAGATGGCACGATTGCTGCCGACCTGTCTTTTTCTTATCAAGGCGGAACAGATGCCCATTATAGCCTTGATAAATTGAGCGTGACCAGCGGTGAAATCCTTTTCACTTCCGAAAATGATCTTACGTGCGTGGTGGCCTGTGATAATCGTGGTTATCGCACAATTGCTGCTTCTCCAATTTTGGGTGCGATAGCAGATGGCCCTGGAAATAATACAAAAGAATTTTTGATGGAAGTCTATTTGGATTTTTTGGATGTGGATTATTCTGCTGATGGAATTCTAAACGGGCAGATCGTTGATAGTCAAACGCAAGAGCCGATCGGCGATGTATCGATCTTGATCGAAAATTATCAAACCATTTCAGACGATCTGGGAAATTATCAGATCGCTATTCCGCAAGGATTATATGATATCGAATTGCAACATCCAGATTATGAAAATATCTTTTTGCCCGATTATGTGCAAATTATTGCCGGAGAAACAACAACGCTAGATTTTGCAATGGATCCGAATATTTTTTCAGAAGAATATTCGGTGCCAAAAATTACAGAATTGCAGAATAATTTTCCCAATCCTTTCAATCCTGAAACAACCATTTTCTTTTCTACTAGCGAAAACACAGAAAATGTTCAAATCAAGATCTATAATTTAACCGGGCAGAAAGTGAGAACTTTGCTGGATGAAAATCTGCTTGCTGGCTGGCATTCTGTGATCTGGGACGGCAAGGATGATGAAGGAAAATTAGTTGGCAGCGGAATTTATTTTTCCAGAATGACAGCAGGCTCTTTCGTTCAAACAAAAAAAATGATGCTTTTGAAATGATCGATTGGAAATCCTGAAATGACGAGGATAAAATAATTATGCGTTTGAAAAAATTTCACCAATTCCTTTATGGAACAATTTTATTATTATGCATAATTATCTTCATTCTTTTTCTGTTACCGAAAAGTTCATTCACACTTTCCAAAAAGGAAAAAGCATATCTTGCCAAAGTAGATAAGATCAAAGTGGGAGTTGATTATGCTTTTGCGCCTTATGAATTTGTTGATCAAGATGGCAAAGTTGTCGGATTCACTATCGATCTCTTGCAAAAAATCTCAGAATATTTTGGAATAAGATTCCAATTTATTCCTGGAACCTGGAAAGATTGTCTGCAAAGATTTCGAGATGGTGAACTGGATATGCTGAACAATGTCACTCCGACCGCTTCCAGAGAAAAATATATGAAGTTCAGCGAAACAACAAATATTCACACATCATCGATTTACGTTCCAAATTTTGTTCAAAGCGTGAAAGGTCTCGATGATTTAAGGCAGCACAAGATAGGAATGAAGCGGGGAACTTCACTTTTAGAGCAATTGAAAAATCGGTCAGATCTTGATCTACAGATAATCTCTTTTCAAGACCCAAAAGAAATGGTGAAAGCATTACAAAATAATGAAATCATTGCTGTTATCGATTATGATTTTCCCTTCCAATATGTCCTTTTTAACTTGAATATACAAAATATCAAACAGGTTGGATCGCACATCAGCTTTGAGATCGGAACTTTTGCAGTTCACAAGGATGATCATCAATTATTACAGATCTTGAATAAGGGAATAACTTCGATCAGTTCTGAAGAAAAAGAACTTTTAGAAGAAAAATGGTTGGGAATGAAACATCACATTGTGTTTCTGCAAGTTATTAAAAAATATATAACCTATCTGATCATAGCGATCTTGATCTTTATCATCATTCTCTTCTGGAATCAATATCTACAATGGAAATTGAAACAAAAAAATCAAAGGATCATTGAGAATGAAAAAAAATATCGCACTTTGTTCAATTCCAATAATGATCTGATTTTTTTGATCAACGACGAGAAGATCATTGAATGTAATAAAGTTGTCTTTGATAAATTGAAATGGAAAGAAGCTGAATTGATCGGAGAAAATTTTGATAAGATCTTTTGCTCTTCAGAAAAAGAATTAATCAAATTACAGATTAATTTACAAAAAGTCAATGAGTATAATTCTGCTGAATTCAAATCTGTCATTTGCACAAATGAAGGGGATTCTCTTTTCGTTCATATCGATCTGGAACAACTGAAGCTGGCAGGAAAAGATTGTATTTTTGTCGTGATGAGAGATATCAGTAATTATAAACGGTTGATCGAAGAGCTGCGAGTGAAACAAGAACAATTTTCAGCATTTATGGAACATTTTCCTGGTGGAATATTTATCAAAGATAAAGAATTACATTTTCTCTATTTGAATCCATATATGAAAAAAATTGTTTCTGATAAAAATTGGTTTGGGAAAAAACCAGATCAACTTTTTTCACCGGAAGCAGCGATGAAACAGATTGAAACAGATAAACTTGCTTTAAAACAAGGTTTCATCAAAAGAGAAGAAGAGATACAAGATCAGGAAGGGAATATTGGATTTTACACAACTTACAAATTCAGGACCAATCTGCCTTTGGGCGATATTCTTTTGGGTGGCATCGCCTTAGACATTACAAAAATGAAGAAGATCGAAAATAAACTGAAAAATTCCAAATTGCAATTGAGTTCGATCTTTGCCGCCATGGAAGATTTTGTCTGCGAAGTTGATTTTGAAGGTAGATATTTATTTATCGCACCAACGAATGACGAATTGATGTTTGGCGAAAAAAGTGATCTGGTAGGACACACTCTTCGTGAAGTTTTTCCGAAAGATCTTGCAGAAAAATTCTTGCAATTTGTCCGGAAGACCATCCAGACAAAAAAGGTTCAATCGATTGAATATCCATTAAAAATAGAAAACAAAACGATCTGGTTTGAAGGCAGAGCTCATCCAAAAACAGAAAATTCAATTATCTATATTGCTCGCGATATCACTGAACGGAAAAATAATGAAAAGAAATTGCAAGATTATCGTGAACATTTGGAAATGCAAGTTGAAGCTCGCACCAAAGAACTCAAGCGTTCACAATTTGCCTTGCAAAATTTGATGGAAGATACGATCGGCTACCAGAAAAAAGTGGTCTCTATCAACGAGCTGCTAAAAGAATCAAATCAGGAATTGGAAGCCTTTGCTTATTCTGTTTCTCATGATCTGCGTGCCCCTTTGCGTCATATCGACGGTTTTTCAAAATTATTGGAAAATAGAATCATCGCAGATCTGGACGAAAAATCACAAAATTATTTGAACAATATCCATGAATCGATTATTTATATGAGCAAATTGATCGATGCCCTGCTAACTTATTCGCGCACGACGAGAAAAACCATCCGAAAGGAAAAGATCAACATGGGAAAAATCGTTGAACGCGCTTTGAATCTTTATGAAGAGCAGATCAAAGAATATCATTTCGAAGTGAAAAAAGAAAAATTTCCTGAAGTTTTTGTTGACGCAACGCTGATGACTCAGGTTTGGACAAATTTCATTTCTAATGCGATCAAATTCACAAAGGAAAAAGAAAAACCGAAGATCGTTTTGGGTTCGAAGATAGAAAAGGATGAGACAGTTTTTTATATCAAAGATAATGGAATCGGTTTTCAGTCAGAATATAAAGATAAGATATTTGGAGTTTTTCAAAGACTTCATTCTGAAAAAAATTATACGGGAACCGGTATTGGATTGGCAAATGTCAAAAAGATAATTGAAAAACATTCTGGTGAAATATGGACAGAAAGTGCAATAAATCAAGGAACTGCATTTTATTTCACCATTTCAAATTTGTGAAAGGAGAATTATCGTGGGGAGTTATAAAAGAATTTTGATCGTGGAAGATGATGAACAGGATGTTTCGATGATAAAAGAAGCGTTGGCAGATATTATCAAAGACGATAAAATTGATATTGCTGTAAATGGGAAAGAAGGATTGGATTATCTCTTGCAGAGAGGGAAATTTGCAAATCGAGAAAATCTGTATCCCGCAGCAATATTACTTGATCTGAAAATGCCGAAAATGAATGGTTTGGAATTTCTAAAAATGATGCGCAAACATAAAGAATTACGCCGAATTCCTATCATCGTTTTTACTTCTTCCAATATCGAAGAAGATATTCACTTTAGCTATCAGTATGGTGCGAATGCTTATGTACAAAAACCAATTGAATTTGAAAAATTTAATCAAGCTGTCAAAAATATTGGAACATTCTGGCTGAAAAGAAATATATCGCTTGTGATCTAAATAATTGTTGATCTTCTTTGGATGAAACGATTTTTTATTGGATAAATCTGGATTTGATCAGATTTTCATGATTTTCACATTTTCTTCTTTATCGATCTCTTGAAAGGAAACTTTGATCACTTCATCGGAAGAAGTGGGGACTTGACGCCCCACAAATTCTGCTTCAAGCGGGATCTGATGATGTCCACGGTCTATCAACATTGCCAATTTGATCGCCGAAGGCTCTCCTTGTTGATAAATCTCTTGCAGGGCTTTATAAACTGTTCTGCCCGTAAATAGGACATCATCACAAATAACAATTGTTTTTTGATCGATATTTTCTGGTAAGGAGCTTCCTTTGTAAATTGGCTGTGCAGCTAAAAGTGAAAGATCATCTCGATAAAGCGAAATATCGATCGTGTTGATAGATATCTTATTTCCAAAAAAAAATTCTAATTCCGCAGCAAGTCGTTCAGCCAGAAATACACCACGACTCTTGATCCCAAGCAATAAAAGGTTTTCATGATCATCGATTTTTTCAGTGATCTCAGCAGCCATCCGACGGATAGACATTGCAATTTCTTTTTCTGTCATTATCTTTTTTTTCATTTTCATTTTATCCTCATTTTTTTCATCTTGTGAAACTTGCTTACAAATCTTCTCGTGATTCGGTATTTGCAAGGACTTTTTTTATTATCATCAATTAACCAACAAAATATTGAATTTTTTAACTTAAGGAAAATATTTTATAAATTCATGATAAATCACGTATAAAAAATAGGGTGTCTTCACCACAATATGGCGTCGATCATCTGGAATCAATTCCATACTTTTTTATTTTTGCGAGTAAAGTTTTATAATCGATTTGCAGAAATCTGGCAGTTTTGCTTTTGTTATTCTGGAAATTTATGAGACAATCTCGAATGATCTTTTTTTCGAAATTATCGCTATATTGTTGCGAAAGTTTTTTGAGATCGATCATTTGATAGGAAGTTAAATCTAATCTTTCTTGTTTAACATTTTTTTGTTTTTTTCCTAAAAACTCAAAATGTTCAGGTATAATTTTCTGTTCAGATATCACGATTGCACGTTTAAGGGAATTTCTGAGTTCACGCACGTTTCCTGGCCATTCATAGGCAATTAGATCATTGAGAGCTGCTTCAGTTATGTGTTTTGGAGGCATATTTAGCTTCTGGCAAATCTCACCGATAAAGCGTTGAGTCAGGATGGGGATATCTTCTTTGCGTTCATGCAATGTGGGAACTCTGATGAAGAATTCATTCAAGCGAAAGAAAAGGTCTTTGCGGAAATTTCCTTTATTGACCAGGTTTTCGATATTTTCGTTTGATGCGGAGATAATGCGGAAATCAAGCTTTTCCTTTTTCTGCGAACCAATTTTCTGCACTTCTTTTGTTTCTAAAACTCTCAACAATTTTTTTTGCATATCGACGGATAGATTTGTGATCTCATCCAGAAATATTGTTCCTCTATTGGCTTTTTGGAAAGCTCCTTCTTTGGTGCGATCTGCTCCAGTAAATGCACCTTTGAGATGTCCAAATAATTCACTTTCGATCAGTGTGTCTGGAATTGCACCGCAATCCACGCTAATGAGCGGTTGCGCATTTCTATCGCTGAAACTATGGATCGCTTTTGCGATTATCTCCTTACCAGTTCCAGTTTCTCCGCTGATCATCACAGAAAAATCAGTATTTGCAACTTTTTCCACAGCGCGGTGCGTTTCCTTGATCGTTATGCTATCGCCCATCATGTATTCCAGATATTCATGCTGTTGCAATTTCTCTCGCAATTCTTTCACAGCGATCTTACTTTTTTCTAATTCGGCTTTAGTTTCTGTCATTTCCGTAATGTCTTGCACGACTGTTACCATTCCAATAAGTTTTTCATTTTTCAGCAAATAATTCCAGGCTAAGATCACTGGAAACAATGCACCATCTTTTTTTCGATTGAAACTTTTTACGACGAAGGATTTTTTGATTTTTTTTCGCACGATTTTTTTGAAATTTATCAATCCAGCTTTGGGGTCTTCATCAGGCAAAATTTTTGCTATCGAATTACCGATCAATTCAGTTTCATTGAATCCATGCATATTGCAATACGTTTTATTAACGAACAATATTTTACCTTCAGGATCAACTATATTAATGCCAGATTGCAAAGTTTCCAGAATAGTTTCATAGTATTCTGGATATTTTTCAAAGAATGATTGTTGTCGAGTAGGCATACTATAATTCCTCCTTTACTTTAAAGTGAGGAATAT
>JAGYMQ010000081.1 GCA_018400535.1 Candidatus Cloacimonadota bacterium | reverse complement strand
GAAAATAAATCACGATGACAAATGATTTCTTACTTTCAACTTTCAACCTTTAACTTTTCAACTTTCACCTTTCACCTCTCCCATTTTTTTGCATAATTTAATTTTTTTTACATTCTCAAATCTTTAACATCACGAAAATCCTTAATATAAAAATCTGAAATCTGTTTGATAAGTTTACGTTCTGTTAATACGTGTTCATCCTCGATAGCACAAACTGTCATGCCTGCATTTTTTGCAGCTTGGACGCCGACCAATACATCTTCGAAGACAAGGCATTTTTCTGGTTGCACATTCAATTCTTCAGCGACGCGTAAATAAATATCTGGAAAAGGTTTTCCTTTGATATCATCGCAACCGGCGATGATAGAGTCAAAATATTGAAAAACTTTATTCGCTTTCAAAACGATCTCAGTTAAATATCTGGAATTACTCGTTCCAATGGCTAATTGCATTTTTTTCATTCTGAGAGAATGTAAAAATTTGCTTGCACCTTTTTTTAGCGAAACATTGTTTTGATAATGATCTGCCACCATTTCCGTCCATTCCTGCATGATCTCTTCGATCGATTCTGGCAAAGAGAATTTTTGTTTAAAATAATCAGCGATCTCGGTGAAACTGTTGCCGCCATCCACATCTTGGAAAAGGTCTTTTGGTAGAGGAATATTTCTTTTTTCCAGAAATTCTTTGTCAACTTGCAGCCAAATCCCCATCGAATCGATTAAAGTTCCATCGAGGTCAAAGATCACAGCTTCAAAATTCATCATCAAGAAAACAGTAGCAGACTGATAGCCATCACTATCATTCCGCTGATCACACCGAAGATTGCAATGTGGTGTTCACCATATTTTTCTGCGGTGGGCAAAAGTTCATCCAGAGAAATAAAAACCATAATACCAGCTACTCCGGCAAAGATTATTCCAAAACTAAGATCGTTAAAATATTTACTGAGGAAAATGTAACCGATCAGAGCGCCGATGGGTTCTGCCAACCCAGACAAAAATGACCAGAAAAATGCCTTTTTTTTGTTTCCAGTAGCAAAATACAAAGGAACAGAAACGGCAATTCCTTCGGGAATATTGTGAATTGCAATAGCAACTGCGATACTGATTCCTAAGGTAGGATCTTTTAAAGCGCTGGCAAAAGTGGCAAAACCTTCTGGAAAATTATGGATCGTGATCGCCAGAGCAGAAAAAAATCCCATCCGCAAAAGTTTATTCTTATCATATTTCTGTTGATTGCCAAAATCTTCTACTTTGCGTGGTTCGTGAGGATTTTCAAAGGAAGGAACTAGTTGATCTATCAGAGCAGCCAGAGCAATTCCACCGAAAAAGGCAACTACTGTGATCCAATAGCCTTTCGTCGCTCCCATCACGCTTTCCAGAGAAAGCCGCGCCTTGAGAAAGATCTCAATTAGTGAGACATAGATCATCACGCCAGCAGAAAATCCTAACGCACCAGCCAGAAACCTAGTATTCGTCTTTTTACTGAAAAAGGCCAAAGCACTACCCACACCGGTGGATAATCCCGCGAATATGGTCAATAAAAATGCAAAAAGTACATTATTCATCAGTTTCACCCTGAAATATAGATTCTCTGATCTTGTTTGTGCGGACAAGAATATTTTTCAGCATTTCAAAATCTATCGTTTGTTGACTGTCGCAAATCGTGGAGTCAGGAGCAAAATGTGTTTCGATCAACAAGCCATTTGCACCAGCTGCAACAGCCGCCAGGCTTAGCGATTCGATCATGTCTCTTCTTCCTGAGCTGTGTGATGGATCAATAATAATCGGCAAATTACTCAGATTTTTAACAGCTTGTATCGCTGATATATCCAACGTGTAGCGAGTGTAATCTTCAAAAGTTCGAATTCCTCTTTCACAAAGAATGACATTCGGATTTCCTTCAGCGATAATATATTCAGCAGCCAAAAGCCATTCTTCGATCTTACTACTCATACTCCGCTTCAAAATGATCGGGTTGGTTTTTTTTCCCAACTTTTTCAACAAACTATAATTATACATATTACGCGTTCCAACTTGCAAAATATCTATGTATTCTGCCATCAGATCGACATCTTCTGCACAGATCACTTCCGAAACGGTGATCATTTCAGTTTTCTCGCTGACTTCTTTTATAAAATTCAAACCTTGTTCTTTTAATCCTTGAAAATCGTAGGGAGAAGTGCGCATTTTATAAGCTCCACCGCGCAAAAATTTAATCCCCATTCTTTTTAAATGAATTGCTATTTCCAAAAGATCATCATAATTTTCAATCGTGCAAGGTCCGGCGATGAAAGTAAAATGTTCTCTTCCAATAGGCATATCTTTGATCTTGATCTCCAATGGTTTGCCCTTTTGCATTTTCCAGATAAAATTCTTATTCATATTTCAGTCATTCAATCAAGATCTGATGTTTTAATAATGATGTATCGGTTTAATACTTTCAGCTTGTAAACGGTCATCTTTATCTTTTTTTATTTCAAATTCGAAGATCTGTTCTCGATTGGGAAGCGTGAAAATATCAAAATCTTTTGGGAATTGTGAAGAATGGGCAAAAGCAGTTTCATAGGGTGAATCTTCTTTTCGCGAGTCCATGATCCAGAGACTACCGCAGATATTTTTCATATACCGCATAAATCCATAACATTTTTTTGGATCATCATGATGATGAAAATTATAGCAAACGCCGCGGACGATATTTCGATTATTTTCTTTATAATTTGGATTCAAAGGCAATAAATTTGGAACAAGATAGCCTGAAGTGAAAATATCAGCCTCTTTCCTCAATTCATGAGCTACATTTTTGAAGGCAAGAACTTCTACACGGCAACCTTTACTTTGTAATGCTCTCACCACTTGAATGAAATCTCCATCTCCTGTCACCATCAGCACGTAATCCAATCTTTCTGATTGGACAAGAGCATCGACCGCCATATCCAGATCAGCATTGGATTTACCATACCGATTTCCCTGTTCATCGACATACCATTTCACTTTTTTCACGATCACCTTAAAACCAAAATCACGCAGCACAGAATGGAAATTCAGCGATTTTTTTTTGTAATCATGATTTTTATTTGCCAGCTCTTCATCAAAAGCCACGTAAGCATTCAGTCTTATCGCAACACCATGATTGCGACAGGCAAATTCTCGCAAGACATCGTATTGCATTCCAAAACCACCATTCTGAGCGATATTGGAAACATCGACATAAACTCCTACTTTCAGTGTTCCAGTTTCTTCCATATAACCTCCATTTATTTTTTTTTGGAATAATCACAATTTTGTTTCAATCCCAAAGTGAATTATTCCGTCAAGTGGATTTCGCAATTCTTCACCATCGAAACCAAATCCATAATCAATTCCCAGAATTCCCAATTTTGTTTGTGTTCTCAAGCCCAATCCAAATCCGAATAATTTCCAGAGCCGAAATTCATGATTTTCTACAAAACCGTGATCTGTGAAAAGAAAAACCCGGGATTTTTTTCCCAAGAGATAGCGCAGCTCGAAATTCGTCCAACTGATTCGATAGCCGGAAAATTGCTCTTCAGTAAATCCACGCAGATCCTGATTTCCTCCGAGTTGAAAATATTCGATCTCTTTCAAGCTCTTATTTTCGATTATTTTACCATTGATCGCCGTGTGGAAAACCCATCTCGTTTTGAGTGGAAAATAATATTTCCAACCAAATTCCAGCGCTTGCTTTGTGATGTTTTTTTCTTCCTGCTGCGAGAAAATATAGTAATAACGCAAATCATAGCGAGTTCCCCGACGTGGATTCAAATAGTGATCAACAGCATTTCTTTCCCAAAAAAAACCAATTCTGCGGAAAAGATCTTTTTCAATAGTATTTTCTTTTCTACTACCTGGAATGATATCATCCTGACCATAGAAAATTCCGTATTTATTGAAAATATCATAATAATAGACAGCTGCTTCTAATTGATTTTTGATGTAAGTGGAATCATATTCTGTGCGGGCGATTGTGATATCAGCGCTGAAGGGATATCGATAGAAGCCAGCTTCATGATATGAAAATTCCAGATAGCTGCGATCGGCTGTTAAACTTTCCCAATTAAAAGAGATAGAGCGATCTGTGCCGAATAAATTCAAAAAATCAATATTGAAAAAACCGGTGAAATTCTGTTTTTTTTCAGGATCATCATTGTAGCCCAGAATTCCAGAGATCAAACTCATCCGATCTTCGGTCACCTCAAAAAGCAACGTTTCATGATCGACAGGAAATATTTCACATTCTTTGATATATTGCTTTCTGCGAATGTTTTCAGCAGCGATCTCCAAAATATCCGGGTTGATCTTCTCAGCGCTTTGCAAACGAGAAATTTTCAGCAAGGTTCGTTCTTTTGTCACTTTATTTCCGCGTGCCCGATAGTTTTCAAAACCACAATACTTCCCTTCGTTAATTCCTAAATGGACATTGATCATATCATCTGCAATTCGCAAACTGTCTATCTGCACTTGTGCGAAGAGAAAACCCCTATCTGCATAAAAATCCACTACAGCTTTTATGTAGTTTGGCAAAGTGCTTAAATTTGGTTTTTCTGCGATGAGTTCATCACGGATTTTTTTTTTCGATATATAACTAGTTCCATTCAGATAAACTTCATTGATCTCGGGTTCTTCTGTAACTTCGATCTTAAAGATCAGATTCAATTTTTTCTCTTTTAGAGTTTCGATCTGCGGAGAATTTATCTTGATATGATAAAAACCTTTTTGTTTATAAAAATCCAGAAGTAGCTGCACATCAGCATTTGCTGTTCTTTGATCAAATTCTTCTCCAGCATGAGATCGAATCTGTGATCTCAATTCTTCTGCGGTGAAGTTTTCATTTCCACGAAAAATTATTTCATTGATCACGACCTGCGCAGAGATTTTAACCAAGCAACAAAAAATCAAAAATAAAAAAAATAGTTTATTCGAGAGTATCATCTTTGATCAATTTTATCAAAGTCGGGATCAATTCATTTTCAGGAAGTTTTTTCAAGATCTTTCCTTTGCGAAAAATGAGACCCTCGTGTCTTCCGCCAGCAATCCCATAATCAGCTTCTCGCGCTTCACCTGGTCCATTCACAACACAGCCCATCACGGCGACGGTGATATTTTCATCAGTAAATTCCTGCAATTCTTCTTCTACTTTTTTGGTGAGTTTGATCACGTCGATCTCTGTTCGTCCGCAGGTTGGGCAGGAAATTACTTCCAGACCTTTTCTCAATTTCAGGCTTTTCAAGATCTGCCTTGCTACTTCGATCTCTTTTTCCGGAGATGCTGTCAAAGAGACACGGATCGTATCACCAATTCCTTTTGCCAACAAGCTGCCGATCCCAATCGCAGATTTGATTGTACCAGCAAATTCCGAGCCAGCTTCTGTGATACCCAGATGCAAAGGATAATCAACTTTTTGACTGAGCAATTCATAAGCTGCAATAGTCAAAGGCACATTGGAAGTTTTTACTGAAATCTTAATCTCGTGATAATTATTTTTTTCTAATAGCCAAACATGTTCCAAAGCGCTTTCCACCAATGCTTCTGCTGTCAGACCATATTTCTGCAATTTTTGTTTGGAAAGTGACCCGCCATTAACTCCAATGCGTATCGGAATTCTTTTATCGCGAAGCGCAGCGATGACTTCCAGAACTTTTCTTTCACTGCCGATATTTCCTGGATTCAACCTCAAACCCTGCACGCCTGCTTCTGCTGAGGCTATGGCAAGTTTATGATCAAAGTGGATATCAGCGATCAAGGGAATTTTGATCTGATGTAAAATTTTGGGAATAGCCGCAGCAGCTTCCTGATCTGGCACAGCGACGCGAATGATCTCGCAACCAACGTTTTCCAGACTCCTGATCTGCTTGCACGTTGCGGAAATTTCTTGCGTGTGCGTATTTGTCATAGATTGGATCGAGATCGGATTGTCCCCACCGATCGCCACATTTCCTACATGAATGGTCTTTGTTCTTTTTCTATTCATGATCAATATTGCAAAATATCATCACTATCACAAGCTTTATATGATTCTATCTTTTTATCTTTGAAAGAAATTGCATTGCTGGGACAAAAGGCAAAACAGCGCAGACAGAGCTGGCATTTATCTGCGAATTCTGGATAAGGCGTCATTTCAATATTTTCAACAGGGCACAAATGATAACAATTTCCACATTTAACACATTTCACGAAGTCAATTTCCAGTTGATTTTTTTCGCGCATAAAACGCCATGGTTTTTCGCTTTTCCCAAATTTTGTAAAAGGTTTTGGCACAGGCAAATGACGCCAATTGCTAATTCCAAATATCAGATCGTGGGCAAATTTTTTTGCTTTGTTGATTCCATTATTGATGCTTTTTTGTTTTTTTTCTGCTGAAATTTCTTTTTTACGAAAATTAGAAGGCATTTTTATCTCGTTCGCTCCGATTGGTTTATATTTTTTTTTCTTCATGATTTTTTTCAAAGCTCCCGTCATTCCGCCACTAAAAAAAGCCATCGATGTTAGCATAAAAACTTCGGTTTCTCTATCAGTTTCAGGTAGTTTATCCAAGAAATCCCAGATAAATTTGTAAGTGGAAAAAGCAGCGATGGGAAAAGCGAAACCTAATGTATGATCGAGGTTGATCGAGTTTGGATCACATTTTTCGATGCGGAATAAATTTGTTTCATAACCGTGTTTTGAAAAAAAATTTTTCAGTTCCTTTACTAGGATTAACGTATTTCCAGTTCCACTAAAAAAATAAATATCAATAATTTTCGCTTTCATATCCACCTCTCAAATCACTCTTTTTTTTGTTTTTATCATTTCATTCAAAATTTGTTACAAAAATTACGAATGGGAAAAAAATGTAAAAATAATTTTCAAAAAATTATTTTGGTTGCAGAATTTATTCAGCTCAAATGAAACAATTAATTCCTATTGATGCGCAAAGGAGTAGTAATATCTTGCAATTCGTCATCTTCAAAAAAAAGAACATGTTTTTTTTCAGAAGCTGCTATCATGAAAGTCAGATAGACGAAAGTTTGACGATTTGCAGCAATTGTGTAATAGCCATAATCATCATCACCATTGAATTTATAGAAATATTTTGTTTGCCAATTTGTAAATTTCTTTCTGCCATTATTATCCAAATAAAAATTTTCGTTGGATACATTGATGGGATTTTCAGTCAAATTTTTGATCTGCACTTTAATTTCCAGATAGATACTGTCTTGCGGTGCTTCAAAAACGATATTTCCACAGACGAGTTTTGTCTTCGTTTTCACGTCTGATAGTTTCATCTGCAAACATTTTTGCATAGTGAAATCCTGAGGATTAGAAATGTATTGGAAATAATTCTTGAATTCCTGCTCCAAAAAAGTCAATTGCTCTTGATACTGAGCTTTTTTCTGCTGCAATTTTTCCTTATCTGGATGCACAGCGAGTTGATGAGAAATGATAAAATCCGTGATCAGAATTGAATCTACTACACTTTTATAATTTTGAGCATAATCTGTCGGAAGGAAAGCAAAATCCTCTACATATTTTTGGGAAAATTTCGCTTTATCGCGGCAGATATCAATTGCATTAGTAATAATTTTTTTCTTATCATGCGCTGATCTTTCCAAATATTTCTCGGCAGTAGAAAAATCATTGCAGCGAAAATAGTAAAAGGCAAAAGCAAAATTAATCTCAGGGTCTTCAAACTTGTTGAACTTGATCATTTTTTTCAGATTCAAGACGTCGTTATCATCACCGAGATAGGCAATTTTGATCGCGTGTGCCTTGATCTGTTCCAGCGGAAAAAGTTTCAAACTTGAATTGAAATACTTTTTTTCGATCAGTTCCATTTTTTCATAATTATCGATCAAATAATGCAAAATATTTTCATCTTCCACTTTTTTCATATATTTGATCACCGTGTGTCTGCCGATTCTGTTCAGATCAAAAAAATAATCTTGGGTAACCACGCTGAGAGCAAAATTTTTGATATCACTACGTGCGGCTTTGATCAGGTTAACGAAAGCCTCTTTTTTATCTTGATCTGCATTTTTATCGAAATGAGATCGGAAAAGTTCGCTGGTAATATTAGGATTATTCATGATACAGTCAGCATAAAAATCTGCCAATTCATTTCCAGCATTAAAATGATCCATGTATTTATTTAGCAGCAGATCATGATCGTCAGATAATTTTGTATTGTAAAAAAACGAGATCAATTTTTTCTCACGAAATTCCGAATTTTGTATCATCGAAGAATAATTTTTTATGATGAAAGAATGGAAGCTCTGTGGATGAAGCTTCACATATTCGAGTGCGATCTCAAATTCATCGTCGCTTTGAAGCAGCATATATTCCAGCAAAGGCTCATAATCGCTACTTGATAGATCAAATTTGATGAGATGGATCACAGTAAAAATTCGAATATAGGAGATTTGATATTTGATCTCGGAAATTGCTAAAACTTTCTTCAAAATGGAAAGAACACCATTTTTCATAAAATATTCCAACAGGCGGATCTTGCCAATATCGCTTGCTCTTTGATAGCCACGAAAAACCGAATTGGGGCTGTTCTTGATGTATTTGGGCAAAGTATTCAAAGTATTGAAATAGGTGTTTTCATCATCAAGCGCTTCGATCAATTCCTGCGGCAGGTCTTTTTTCATCTGAGCCATAATTTGAATGATCGCATTTTTTTGAAAATTATCGTTTGTCGTATTTCGCCATAAAACTAAATGATCATAACTCTTATCAGAATTGATATTCTTACAAATATCATAAATGATCTTACGATTTTCCAGATCTTTTAACTTTGAATGTGATTCATTTAAAACATTCAATGATCTATCACCAAAGACAATGAAAATATATTTTGCTATCTGGATAATCGTCTCGTCATTATCATGGCGATGAAAAAGATCGTGAAAGTGCACCAGATTTTCTGGATCAAGATCGTGGATAAGCGGTTGGATATTTTGGACATCATCGATCTTTTTCTGCAAAATGAACTTGTTCAAAAATTGCGCTGTTCTCTCTTTATCATGAATCAAGAATTTTTGAAGGTTTGCCCGCAGATATTTCTCTTCACTATCAATAAAATCAGCGAGAAGTTTATCCGTCGGTGGTTCGGAAAATCCATAAATAATTGATATAATATTCTGTTTGAAATCACTGTCTTTTGTTCCCAGAAATTTCCGCCAATGTTCATAATTTTCTGTTCCAAAGCCGATCATTTGCAAGATCAATTCTGGTGTCTTTTCATTTTTTGAGATCAATTCCATAAAAAGATCGATATTATCTGGATTCTCCTGCGCTATCATACTTTTCAAAATGGCATCTTTGATCTGTGCATCTTTTTCATATTTAGAATAAATTTTCAGCAAATATTCATTAATGTTTTCTTGTTTATAAGCTCCCAATCCTTCGATGACAATTATCTTTTCCTCTTTCGTGCGTTTTTTATGCTCCAACATTTTATCCACAATTTCGATGAAATCCTCTTTCGAATGTTTTTTTTCAAAAAGTTTTCTCACTTTTTGATGATCCAGCTGCCCGCAAGCAAAAAGCAATAAACTAAATAATAATATGCTTATCTTTTTCATTTTTTACCTCGGAAAAATAGTTATTTAATACTTCTTTAGTAAATTTTTTTTGTGGATGAGCAAATATCTCCATCTTGTCACCCTCTTCTATGATCTTTCCATCATTCATGATCAAGATTCTATCAGAAAGATAGTGAGCAGCTGCAATGTCGTGCGTGATGAATAAAATGGATACTCCTCTATCTTTCAGACGTTTAAAGAGATTCAATATCATTGCTTGCGTCGTGACGTCCGAACTGCTGATCGGCTCATCGGCGATCAATAATGATGGCTTCACTAATAAAGCACGGGCGATCGTGATCCTTTGATTTTCGCCACCGCTAAAATTTCGTGGATATTTTTCGAGCGCAGAAGCTGGAAGATCGACGATTTTCATCACTTCTTCTGGTGTCAAAAAATCGGTTTTCCCAGTCAGTTTTCGGATATCATCGATAGATTCTTGAAAGATCATTTTGATCTTTTTCATTGGATGTAAGGTGCTATAGGGATTTTGGATCACATACTGCAAGTGTTTTCGCAACCAGATATTTTTTTCCTTTTTGGATAATTTTTCCAATTCCTTTCCGGCAAGTGCGATCTTTCCCCGTTCAAACTCAAGAAAACCAGTTATACAGTTGGCGATCGTGGTTTTGCCGCAGCCATTTGATCCGACTAACGAAGCAACCTGGTTATCTTCCAGAGCAAAAGAAACGCCTTGCAAGATCTCTTTGCGATCAAATTTTTTATGGATGTCAATAACTTTTAATATTTGCATACATTACACTTACAATAATAATTCTCTTCGATCACAGCTTTAATATCAGAATTGCAAACGCCATTGCATTCAGGACAATAGGGCGAAAAGACGCATTTTTGTTTTACTCTGAGGAGTTTTTTTTCGCGCAACACTTTCTTCTTGAAATCTGGTTTCGATTCCAGCAACATTTTTGTGTAAGGATGTCTGGGAGAATTATAAATGTTTGAATTCTTACCTTTTTCCATAACTTCGCCTTGATAGAGAACAACTAACGTATCGGCATAATCTTTGATGATGCGTAGATCATGAGAAATAATCAGAATTCCCAGATCAAATTTTTCTTTCAGACCAGCCAGCAAAGTCAGCAAACTATTTTTACTCATCGAATCAATTGCACTGGTCGGTTCATCGGCAATGAGAATTTTTGGTCTCAACACAATTGCCATTGCGATGATAACTCTTTGCAACATACCACCACTAAGCTGGAAAGGATATTGCGATAGCACTTCTTCCACATTTTGAAAATTCAATTCTTTCATGATCTGACATATCTTTTCTTTTCTTGCTTTTCTGTTCAAAGTCGTGTTTGAACGTAATATCAGATCAAATTGTTTGCCTACCCGAATATTTTTATCGAGAGAAGTATAGAAATTTTGTGAAATATAGGAAATATCTTTTCCTCGGATCGTTTGAATTGTTCTTTTGGATAATTCTTTGCCATCAAAGAAAGTCTTGCCAGCAATTTCTGTTTTTTCTGGAAGCAAGTCGAGAATCGAATTTGCGATCGTTGTTTTTCCACTTCCAGATTCGCCAACCAGACCAACAATTTCACTTTGACTAATAGCCAAAGAGACGTCATTCACGGCTTTGGTAGCGAACTCACTATTGTGATAGGTTACAGAAAGATGATTAATATTCAACATAATTGAATTTTTTCCTGATAAATTTTTCGATAGCATCAAAGGAAAATGCAGTAAAAATGATGAACAAAGTTGGCCAAATTATCAGCCAGCTGGCACGGGCGGTGTAGATAAATTTTCTGCTGCCAGCAATGATCTCACCCCAACTCGAGGTGGGCACCTGAACGCTATAACCGATATAACTCAAACCTGCTTCAATAAGAATGATACGCTTGGCCAGAAAAAAAATACCGATGAGAATCTGTGGTAAACAAAGCAATAAAATGTCGTTGAAAATGATCTGTAAATTGCCCTTTCCAAATAACTTGGCAGAAACGATCAAATCACTTTTCTTCAGGATCATCACCTTTCGATAGATATTCCTTTCGATCTCGATCCATTGCACAAGAGCAAAGGCAATCATCACATTAAAAATTTCCCGCTCACTCACCGAAACAATTATCATCGCCAAAAGATAGACTGGAATAGCATTGCTGAGATTGGAGAAAACTCCGATAACTTGTGAAAAGAAATTATTATAATATCCGTGGATCAATCCCAGAATTATACCAAGAGGCACAGAAATGATCAAAGAAAATAACACGATCTGCAAGATAACTTGCGTTCCATAAACCAATCGCGTCCAGATATCTCGTCCCATTTTATCTGAACCCATAATACTTTTTTCCAAAAACCGATTTTCCTTCTGATCTCTTTTAATTTTTCCAATAAAAACGCCTTTTCTCAATTCACGTTTCAGTTTTCCCTCTTCTCTGAACAAAGTAAAAGGTTTATCATTATGATTGAAAAAAATGTCCAATTCATTTATCGGTGCTTTTGTTTGCATTTCAAAACACACAAATCGATCGATATCCTGGAGGGGAATTGAGATCAATTGGAAAGTTCCTTTAAATTGTTCTTTCGGAGCAAGCGTGATCTTTTCTGATATAGTTAACAGAATTTTGCCTTTTGTAGTAATTCGAAAACTATCGATGATCACTGCACGAGAAAGCGGATTTTCCAAACTAAAATGATTTATCCCAAAATTTGGTTTTATTAATGGAAAATGAAATTCATTAGGATTATAACTGGTAAAAAAAGACGGAAAAAGAGCAAGTAGCGTCAGGAAAGATAAAAACATTATTGCAAAAATGAATAGTATTGTAGTGATTTTCATAAAGATTGTTTTTTCAAAATCGGTTGCAAGTAATTATTTAAAGATTTGAAGAAAATATTCAAAAAAATGGTGATGAAATAGATGATCGAAAAAATGATGAGAATTATTCCACAGTCATGCATCCGAAACTCTCTGTAAGCCAGATTTCCCAGACCTTGAATATCGAAGATCCGTTCAATGATAAAAGAAGAGCCGATAATGATCGGGATTCGTAGCGCCAGATAATCTCCAATTATCGGTAGCAAATTCTTCAAAATGATGAAATAGCGTAGAAAAAAATTTTTCATCCCATTTGCGCTGAAAAATTTGAATTTGTTGCTTTTTTTTATGTTCTCCATTTTATCATGTAATAATTTAGTGATGATCGAAACCGTACCATTTGCCAAGCAAAGAGCGATGACTGGCAGCGAGAAATATTTGAGAAGCTGCAGATCGAAAGATATTTTCCCGATAATGAAGTAATTGGCAGAATCATCATAAAATTTCAAATTTTGCAGAAAAGGAATACGATTAAAATGGAATAGATAGAGTAAACCAAAACCAAGCAAAAATTCTGGAACAAAGGAAAATAGAGATAGAGCTTTCTCCAAGAATTTTCTCAGAAAGAGTGATCGAGAAAAAGTCAAAATATAACTGAATAAGAGCGAAACGACAATGATCGTGATGATCGAGAGCAACATGATCATGATTGTGTAGGGAAGTGCTTGGGAAACGCTATCAGCGATCAATCTAGTTCTGTATCGATTATAACCAAAATTTCCAGAAAAATAATTTTTCAACAATCTGAGATAGAGAGATAACTGATCCATTCTTCGGTTGGAAACTTTATATTTGGAAGAAGCTGTGACCAAAAAGGCATAATTTTTTCCATAAGTATTGATCCCGGTAATCTTCCAATTTCTGTTTTGTTTTACAAATTCCTCGATCTCACCTACCGAAGCAAGATAGGCATCAGCTTCCCCTTCGGCGATCAGCTGTGCTGCGGAATCGATATCTTTGCTTGGCAACCAATCTTGGGTGAGTCCACGAGCCGTTCCACAAGTCTGATCGTGGAGAATGATTTTATTGAATAAATTTCCATAACGCGATCTGGGAGATTGATTTTCCAGACTCAGAAAAAACGAATCAAAAGATTCTTCTTCGGAGTGATGCAAAAATGTCAGCAAGAAAAAGAGAAAAACAAAATAGAAAAGAAAATAATAGAGCCCGGACTTGAGGATTTTCATATCACCATTTATAGATATATTTGAAGATATTCAAAGGGTCTAAAGTTTCTTGAGAAATACCATCGATATTATTGTGACAAGCCACAAATTTTGGTTCTTGCCACAAAAAGATAACAGGATATTTATTGGCAACTTCCACATGCAAATTTTTATAAAGCGTCATTTTTGTATCTCGATCGCCCATGCTGCTTGCTTCTTCGAGCAATAAATCCAGATCAGGGAAATTACAACCACTGATATTATTTCTTCCAGTAGAATGAAAGATGGTATAAATGCTGGGATCAGTTCCAAAGGCAAAACTATAAAGAGCCAGATCAAAATCGTGTTCATTATTCACTTTTTGTTCAAATTGAACGCCATCAATAGATTCGATCAGCAAATCGATCCCGATATCTTGAAGAAAATTTTTCAATGAGGTAGCCAGATGTTCATCTTCATCTGAAACATCTTTGATCGTGAAGGT
Organism: Candidatus Cloacimonadota bacterium; assembly: GCA_018400535.1. Taxonomy (GTDB): domain Bacteria; phylum Cloacimonadota; class Cloacimonadia; order Cloacimonadales; family TCS61; genus TCS61. Next base: position 5,594 of record JAGYMQ010000081.1, on the reverse strand, counting down.
GAACGTGAGTTTCTCACCATCCTTTTCCACAAATCCATCGCCATCCTGATCGACATATCCATTATCCAGCAAAATCTCTTTCGCCAGAATCCGATCAAATTCAGGAGGTATAAAAGCACCGTTGTAAGCAGGTGATTTGGGTGGAAATGGACCGCTGATCAAACGGGCATCGCCACGAAAAATATTAACATTCAGATCATATTTATCGACAGCGTGAGTGATCGCTTTTCGCAAATTAATATCCTGAAAGATCGGCTTGCGAAGATTGAAAGCGATCGATTTCCAGGAAAAATCATGATAATCAATGATCCTGTAATCGGGTGAATTCACAATATCTTCTTTTCTCGTGATCGGCACATCAGGCAAAAAGTTATAGTCTTCATTTCCCAAAAATTCATCAACCATATTCGCTTCTTCATCGCGTGCAGCAAATACAATTTGCTCAAAACGTGGAATTTGATCTTCCAAAAAATAGGAATCATTTCTCTCAAGCATACCTTGTCTTTGTCCAATGATCGGGCCTTTCTTATACATTCCACAACCGACTGGATTATTTTGAAAAAAACTGTCACTTGCCTGCAAAAAAGTAGGATGAGATTCATTTTTAGAAGATATAATATTTTTGGGTAGCAGGTGGAATGTGAGCGCTCCCATATTATCCTGGCTTCTTTGATTGAATATCACTTCCAGAGTAAATTGACCAACTGCGCGCATATTGATGATCTGATCTACTTTTTCACGGACATTGCTGCATTCTACATTCGGATTTTTTATTACCTTATAGGTATATACCACATCTTCCGCAGTCAAGTTATCCCCATTTTCCCAAAGGATGTTATCTTTTATCTCAAAAGTATATTTCACTTTACCATCAATTTGCATCGTTCCTATGGGAATTTCTTCAAAAATAATTGGTTCAATACGATAATTTTCATCTGTTACGATCGGTTTGATGAACATCAGTGAAACCAATCTTGAAGAATTCAGATCATCTTCTCCGAAGATCGGCCCATAGGCTTTTATGGAAGATGTGATCAGATACTGCAATTTATCTTGCCCCAATAAAAAAGACGAAGTCATAAGCAGCACAGCTAACATTATTTTTTTCATATTTTTTCCTCCATCAATAATTTTTTTTCTTTATCTAATCTGTTTTTTCGATCATATCCCTGACCTGCAGGCAAAAAGGCAAGGCGGCTTGCTCATTGTTCAAAAAAAAACTGATGCTTTATGGACAGAACTTGCAGAAGAAAGACATCATATTTTATGCTAATATTTTTTTGTGCGGAAAAACTAAATGTTCCGATTTCATTTCGCCTGAACAAGGTCGGGAAAAAGATTCTCGAATTTTCATAATTTAGAATTTATCATTCTTTCACAGTATTTTTCTCGATCATTTCTGGAATTTCATTTTGTTTTTTATTCAATCTGTTATTCAAGATGAGATATCGATCTTTGTATCTTCCTTCGGATATCTTCGTCTGGAAAGAATTGATATTATCTTTCAAGATCAAAATGAGTTTATAATTAGAACATAATTCAACGATCGTTGCTTTCAATTCAAAGTTTTCCCAATAATCTTCGATACTATCTCGGAAATCGGAAAAAGAAAATGAATTGAGATTCATAAGATCTTTTTGCTTTGCTTCGATCCCAGCCATGATCCAGGAAGCTTTTTCCCGTTCTTTATCATCCATCTTTTTAATTAGCTCTATTGCTTTTTTAACTAGAGTATTATTTTTTTTCATCGTAGATGATTTTTCGTCTAAATAGCAATAGCTTTTCAGATAGATTTGGTGAAATTCTTCAACCAAAGAATTTGTTTCGATCTCATCAATTTGCTGAGCATATTGGACTCGCTTTGCCTCATATTCTGGATCAGAAAATATCTTTTTCTGGATATCTTCCAGAGTTTGCTCAGCAAACAAAAAACCACTTAAACAAAGTAAGAATAAAATAATATTAATTTTCATTAATTCTCCTGATAAGCATCATATAAATTATAAATAAAATTTAGACCAAAAATGAGCCAAAAGGTATCACGTTGCACACGATTTTGATCATATTCGGAACGCATTTCGACGACTTTTCCCACTTCGTCAGCTTTTTGATAATCATCATAGCTTTGATTTACCTCCAGATCAGAGATCAAAGCTCCCAAAAGCGAAGCAGCTGCAATTCCTGAGATCGTAAAACCTTTGATATTATCATTTCTTTGGAATTGCGCTAATCCTGGCACAGAATGATTGCAAAATTTTCGGAAGCCACTCAGCTTCTTTTTATCCATGATCAAGATCTCATAGGAAGTCTTGTATTCATCGATTTTGATTGTTTTCTCTATCTGTTGATAAAAATCCTTTTTACACACTAACTTATATTCACCTGGTTCCAATTCTGAAATCGTGAAATGGGTTTTTTCATCGAGAACGCAATTCGTTTTTCCAAAATATTCCAATTGGGCTTCACTATCATCCAATTTGGACAAATATATTTCCACATTGGGAACGTTCAAAGCAAGCTTCAATTCGCCCGAACCGTCATTTGGTTTATTATACATTCTCCTTTTCATAGGTATATTTTTGCGGATATTGTAATAATTTTTTTTGTGCTTTTCTTCCAGATCATCAGGAATTTGCAGATCAGAATAATAGGCATCAAAAATATTGAGTAAATAATAAAGACTACCAGTGACGATCAAACCGTTCGTGATAGAATTGAAACGTTCATATTCATAACGGTTTTCCAAAAGGTCGGGGATATTATCTTGCTTCTCATATTCCGATTGAAAATAATCTGTTGCGTAATAACTTCCTGTGATCAAAGCAGCAAAACCCAGAAAAGAATATCGAAAGAATTTACTTTTTTGCTGTAAAGCAGATTTTTTTTGCCCCCAGCCTGGTAGAAAAGTAGAGCGAATTGCATTGCCGATCCTTCTTTTTTGCGAAAGATCAGAATTGAATTCCAACTGTTTAAAATTCCAGGGTGTTGCTTTATACCATTTTTCAGTATCCTGAACCAAAAAACGATATTGTCCGGGATCAACCGCTTCTTTTTCCAGAAAGACATTTTTCTTTTTTACTTCTGGAGAATAAGCTAATAATCGATATTTTTCCTGTTCACGATCAAAGAGTTTTAGGGAAATATTTTTTCTATTGAATTGAAACCCAATCACAGAATTACTGTTTATCTCATCGATCGCGGCTTGATCGAGTGACCATATCTGCCAGGAGCCAGAGCTAAAGCTGTTATAGATAACGTGATCGACAGCAGGCGTAACCGCTATTTCCATATTATCGCGATAATTTCGGTCATCTAACAAAGCTATTTCTTTCATTTTTTTGATCTTGAGTGGATCAATGAGCACTTTGTGAATAGCTTTATTTCCCTCATCAGAAGTATAATAGAGAGCATTGCCAGAGGTATCCCAAGTTGGTTTGACTGAATAGGCCGGTAAACGACAATCTGTAGCTAATTTTTCTGAACTTTGAGTGATCAGTGGGTCTTCCAGATAGAGTGATTTACCGCTGTAATAAGCGATAATATTCCTTTCGGGTGACCATTGTGGAAAAAGGCAATCCTGTTCTTTCTGAGTGATCGTATATTTTTCGGAATTGTTATTTTCTAATTTTGCCACTTCGATGATCGTGTTTTCACCTCTTGGTTGAACGCAATAGGCAATATATTTTTCATTTGCGGAAATAGTCGGTGAAAAAACAGATTTGTCACTGAAAGCGGTGAGTTGCACCAAATTTTGTTCTAATTCTTTGTAATCTTTGATCTTTTCGGCATTATTGACAACAAAGAGTTGCATCAAATCATCACTTTTGCTGGAAACAAAATAGAGTCGATCATGAAGCGAAGACATCACAATGTCGGTTGTGAAAGCTTTGAAATTTGTCAGTCGAATATTTTCTGAGATATCACCATCGAGGCTGACTTTTGCTCGATGTATCTCATAGCTGCCACTTTGGGAAGATATATAGAATAGATAAGAGCCATCACGCGACCAACAAGGAGCAAAAGAATAAAATCGTTCTTTTTGAACAGCGCCGAATTTTTTTTCAGGTTTGCTGCTGGTAATAACTTTTTCCTCATTCGTTTCCAAATTATAGATTATGATCGAATTTTCATTCTGCCTGATGTTCACATAGGCAATAAATTTCCCATCGGGAGAAACATCCAGATTGCGCTTCCAGCCTTCGCCATGGGTCAATTGCTTTGGAACTTGATAATCTGACAAAGCACTTTGCAATTTCGTATTAAATATCCAAGTTCTCACATCATAATCATTCAGACCGCGACTATATTGGAATTCGACGACATTTCTGCCCACAACTAAATACTTTGATCCCAACTCAATGGCAAACTCATTTTGCTTTGGATAATACTTCCCCAGCGGATAAATATTCTCAATTTCCTGATCGTTAATAAATAGCGAAAGTGATGCTATTCTGATCGAATCAACAAATTGAACTTTGACAGCGATCTTACCAGGATCAATTTTTTCTGTTTCATCAGATGCGATTGTCCTGTCATAATCTGAAACTCCCAAATCCCAAAATTCTTCATAATCCTGAGTATATGACAATTTCGAGGAAATGACATTACCAAAGAGCAAGCTGATAAGCAGAAACTGGATGAGCAATATTCTTTTGATCATCTTCGCTCCCTTGTTCTAAAAGCAGGCTCCTCATAGATATATTCAAATTGGATTTCATTCAAATTTCCCGTCTGATCGGTGATCCACATATTGAAATTATATTCTCCGCATTCATCAAGTTGATAATCGAAACTCAATAAATCTGAGTTTAAACCAGTCGTATCAATTATTGTTTCTTGATTAATTGAATAATAAACATCAATGTGACAGCTATCGATGAGTTCGGTGAATTCGAGCATCACGTGCAAAGTGTCGGTCATTAATTCATAATTTATTGATACTGTATCCGGTTCTGGATCATAAAAATAATTCAGCGTGTCAGTATAACTTTGTTCAAATATATCTTGAATATCAAGCTCGATTGCAAGATCATCCGAACCAGCAGTTCCTGTGTAAGTTACATCAAAGGTCAAAATGGAATCCTGAAAGTTATCGTTAGTGATTTCTATGATACTAGGATCATATTGGATAGACGAATTTTCTTCATCAAGTTCATTGCTGAATTTTGCTTCGACCGTAAAAGGAGTTTCGGTGATCAATGAATCTTCTGGTGGTGATAAATATGTGAGTTCTAATGGAGGGTTGGTGGTGCCTTCATAAGAATATTGTAAATATTCAGTTATCTCTTGAGAATAGATATCCATTACTTCAATCTGTAAATTTATTTCAAGAGTTTGTGAGTTACCTTCATAGTTAACTACAAAAGTTAAGGTAGAATCCTGAACTTCTTCTGGATCAACAGACACACTATCTTGCGCATTTATCACAGAGCAGCTATCTTCCAGCAAATTACTGAATTTCATATTTACTTCAAATGAATCAACAGTGATCAATGAATCTTCTGGCGGTGATAAATCTATCAATTCCAAAACTGGTGGTTCAAAAGTATAGGTAAAATCTGTTGTATTTTCATTTCCAGCCAGATCATGATATT
>JAGYMQ010000080.1 GCA_018400535.1 Candidatus Cloacimonadota bacterium | reverse complement strand
TTGAATATTCAGCGAAACATTTGACCGATTTTACCAGTGAATTCAGAGTTACGTTTCCTAACAAACCAACTCAATGGATCTTATCAAGATCGACACCAGAAAAATTGCCAGATGGCAACGTAACATGGTATGGTTTTAATGCTAATATCACCAAGCGAAAACAAGATGAAGAAGCGCTGAAAGAAAGCAAAGCACGATTTTCTGCTTTCATGGATAATCTGCCGATCACCACTTTTATCAAAGATAAAGAACATAAAATATTGTATGTGAACAACGAAATGAAAAAAGTATTCTCAAGTTCAGATTGGCTGGGAAAAACACCTTATGATATCTTACCCGAAAAAGTAGCACAAAAGTTGATTGAAGCAGATGAAGAATCTTTTGTAAAAGGATATGGGACAAATGAACATCGTATTCCGGATAGATCTGGCAATGAACGGATCTGGGAAACCCATGTTTTTCGTATTGATCGCGAAGATCAAGAGCCGATCATCGGAGGTTTTGCGCTGGATATCACAGAGCGCAAGCAGGCAGATGAAAAGATAAAAAGAAATCTGAAAGAAAAAAATCTACTACTACGTGAGCTTTATCATCGCACCAAAAATAATATGCAAGTGATCGCTTCTATGCTGAGATTGCAAGCTCATCATATTGGCAGCGAAGAGCTCCAGAAAGCTTATCAAGAAATTATCATCAAGATCAATTCGATGGCTTTGGTGCATCAAAAACTCTATGAAGCAAAAGACCTTTCTCTGATTGATCTGAAAGAATTCATCGCTGATCTAACACATCTTTTGATGAGAAATTTTCCCAGAGCAAGAACCAATATCCAGCTTCAGCTTGAACTCCAAAAAATCTTTGTGAATATCGACACGGCTATTCCCTTGAGCGTTGTGCTCACTGAACTTATCTCAAATGTTTATAAACACGCCATTCCCGAAAATGGCAAAGCAATAATGAAGATCAAATTCTATCGTGATGCTGATCAAAGAGTAATTTTGGAATTGAGTGATAACGGAAAAGGAATTCCTGAAAATATTGATCTTAGAAAATCTACTTCGATGGGTTTACGAAATGTTTTCAGCCTGACTGAATATCAATTGAACGGGATAATTGACTACTATTGTAAAGATGGATTACATTGGAAGATCATCTTCGATCATGATTTCAAACACAGAAGAGTGTGAAAGGAATAGTTTTCTCATGCATTTTCAAAATTTAGATTTATTAGACTAGTATTGAGTAGTTGAAAATTTTGCTTAGTTAATGCTTTCACTTATTGAAAATTAATTGTATTTTTTATTTGACAGGAAATGAATGTTTAATAAATTTCTATGGAGGAGTTTATTATGAATAAAATTATATTAGTTTTGATACTCATTGTTATGAATAGTTTTTTGTTTGCAGCAACAGGATGGTTTAATGACTTTTTAACGATTAATAGTAATATTTATTGGATTGGTAGTGATCCCGGAAGTGGAACGGAACTAGATGGTTCTGATTTCGGGACTGTAACTTCTTTAACAATAACCGCTGTAGATATGAAATATTGGAGCGATAGCCAAGACAGAGGAGGTGGTGCATTTTACTATCAGATTAGAAATGCTTCAGATGAAATTGTTATAGATGTTACAGAAACCATTTGGTCTCAATCCTATCTAAGTGGAAATGATTATCAAGGTACATGGTCAGGTTCAATTGATTTACTCGATGGATTAGACCCTAATATTGGCTACAAATTGCACATTTGGGCAAAAAGTTGGGATACAGGTAGCGGTCAAGGTGATAGTTGGCTTTCTAATGGAGGCGATAATTATGTTGCGGATTTCAAGGTTGATGCAATAGAACCAGAAAATGGAGATGGTTCAAGTTCTTCTCCTTACGAGATTGCTTCACTTGCAAATTTGTACTGGATTAGTCAAAATTCTTCCGTTTGGGATAAATATTTTGAACAAACTGCTGATATAGATGCTGCTGCAACTTCAGAATCTTCATGGGATAGCGGAGCTGGCTGGGAACCAATAGGAAATGGAACAACAGCTTTCACCGGCGTTTATAATGGACAGGAGTATAAAATTGAAAATCTCTACATCGCTAGACCTGATGAAGATTATATTGGATTATTTGGCAGAATGGTGGGTTCACGTAACGATTTAGCTGAATTGAAAAATATTGTAATAGAAAAAGTAGATATTTCCGGAAGAAGTGGTGTTGGTGCACTTCTGGGAAAAATTGATGATAATCTATATGTAGTGATTACACGTTGTTCTGTTGTTGGCGGAACCAGTTCCTGGCGAACAGTAGAAGGTTATCGAACGACCGGTGGTCTTATTGGCGCTAATAATGGATATCCCAATGGAAATCCCGCAAAAGCACGTTCCAAAGTGTATGAATGTTTTGCCAATGTTGACGTTTCATATAGATATGAAAGTGGAGAATCTCGAACTGCTGAAAAATTTGGTGGTTTAGTTGGCTGTAATCAACGTGGTGAAACGTATGATAGCTATGCTCTGGGCGATGTAAATGGTGATTATGATGATGGTGGAACAACTCGATCTGCCGAAAGAATTGGTGGTTTAGCAGGATGTGTGGAACAAGGATTGGTTGAAAGATGTTTCTCAGCTGGTGAAGTATCTGGTTCTGATTCAAAAGTAGGTGGATTAACAGGAAATATAACGGGAGCTGGAACAGGTGGTGTGATTGATTCTTACTGGGATACTAGTACTTCTAATCAATCTTCCAGTTACGGAGGAACAGGGAAAACAACTACAGAAATGCAAACCGCTACCGCATTTCCAAATTGGAATACAAATATATGGACTTTTGCAAGTGGTGAATATCCTGTTTTAGATTGGAATCCCAATTATACTTTAGATGATGTTCTTACATTTACTAACACTTTGATTTTCCAGTATGATTCAGATAATCCAATGGATTCAGACAAGGGTTTCTACGAAAATTCCAGTATTGGTAACAGTGGGGAATATCTTGCTTTTAAATCAGCAAATAATGAAACAAGTGAGACTTATCTTATTTACGGAACGTATTCTACAGACACCTCTTTGGATGAACTTTCTTCTTTTTCAACACCAGAAAATTTAGGTGCGTACTGTAAATTCTGTTTTCAAGACCAGACTCCTTCAGATGTAAATATAACCAGTTTGGATAGTGACAGTTATTTTTATTTTCAAATCTCAAATGAGCCGGGAGATATCTGGTATCGCTATAATGGCGGTAATTGGCAAAAAGTAAACACTTACACTGATGTTTCAGGTGGAGATCAACCTGATTATACTTACAAAATTGTTATTGATGATCTAAACCTGAGTAGAGCAGGAACCAACTGTATAGAATTTGCTGGTGATAAAGGTGGTGATTCTCCATTACCAGTAACTTTATCTACCTTTGAAGTTAATTTTGTAAGCGGTGATGCAATCATTCGTTGGATTACACAGTCGGAAGTAAATAATCAATATTGGAATATTTACCGTAGCATATCTACCAATTTGGGGCAGTCGATTTGGATAAATGATGGTGAAACAATTGATGGACAGGGCACAACGACAGAGCCAACAGAATATTTTTATTGTGACCCACATTCTTTGCAGGGAAATGCGTTTTATTGGTATTGGATAGAATCAGTTGCTTTGAATGGTGACACAGAACTTTTTGGTCCGGTTGAGTTAAATGTGCCTGAAGGTGGTGGTAATGACGATCCACCGATTCCACCAGAGAAATATGGATTATATCAAAATTTTCCTAATCCTTTTAATCCAACAACTGCGATAAATTTTGCTTTGGAAATAGAAAGTAAAATTAATTTAACGATCTATAATCCGAAAGGTCAAAAGATCAAATCTTTGCTCACAAATTTTTTCGTTCCAGCCAATGAGCTGCAGATGGTTGTTTGGGATGGGAAGAATGATTTGGGAAAAGAAGTTCCATCAGGGTTGTATTTTTATAAATTGGAAACTGAGAATAAAAATTATCTCAGGAAGATGTTATTGATCAAATAACTTTTGTTGAAAAGGTTTCAGCTAACGATCCCGGTATTTTTTAATATCGGGATCTTATTTTATTTTTGAAATTTTTTTCAGTATCACAGTTCCTTTTCCTGAAATCAAAAAATTATATCTTGACTCTGATTTACCTGTTTTATTATTCAAAATTCAAATTTTTTTTGCAGGAGAAAACATGGCGAGACTTTTTGGCAAAGAATATCATGAGCTTTCAAATTCGTGGTTTTTCAAAAGTTCTGTGACTCATTTGAAAAAGGATGATCTCGTATTCCAAAAATATGAAGATGAAAAAGGGCATTTTGTCTTCAATTTCCAACCCAAACCACAAATCCGAAATATATTTAATCAAAAAATTGAGATCATCTATGATAAAGAAAATCGTAAGATTATTTCTCATCATTGCACGATGTGTGGCAGAGAAGAATGCAAACACTATCTTTCGATCGTCAATTATGCCTATCGTTTTTTAAACACAGATATTTTGGAAAAGCAGGTTGTGCAGATCTATCACACAAAATTATTGAATTATGACGAATATTGGCAGCGAACAGTTTTGAATGCTAAGATCGTGATCGCAGATATCTATAATCAAAATTCTGATAAGATCAGGATGTATTTGAATAGTTATAAACCTTTGGAAGTGCGGATAATTTCGATCATTGCTGCGCAAGGTGTTTTCAAGGAAAACGATCTAGAAATTATTCCAAAAGCAGAAAAACAGATGCAAGCTCTATCTTTTATGGAAAGAGAGCTCTTAAAATTGCTGCAAAAATTCAAATGCTCTTTCAGTCGGAAAAATACTTTTTTCACGATTTACAAAAATAGATTCGTTCATTTTTTACCGATCCTCAAAAGTCTGCAAAACAAAACTTATATCAAAGAAACCGGTGATAAATTGGAATTTTCGGAAGAAGAATTACGGATAAATTTCCAGATAAATAAAATCGATGAATCGATCTATAAAATGGCTGTATCAAATAATGAAAATATCTCTGCTGTCTATAGCGGGATCACAACTTATGTTTTCAAAAAAAATCGGATCTTTTCGGTCAATCTTCCTTTTAAAAATGAAATTTCAGAAAAGATATTTGGCGAGGGATATTTTCTCAAGAAAACCGATCTGGTCTATCTAAAGTCAGTCGTCGCAAGGCAGCTCGGATTGGTAAAATGCTATTTAGATTTTGATGAGAATATCAAGATCGAAGAAGTGCACAATAATACACCGATAATCACTTACAAATTAGCAAAAAGTGGTGCTGATCGCATTGTAATGAAAGGGCTTTTGGATTATGGTGATAATCTTCTCGTGCCCATGTCTTCGATCATTCATCCAGTCGAACTTCTTCGTTATAAAAAAGATGGGAAAGTCCGTTGGTTCTATATTCCACCGCAGATCAAGTTTGAGATATTATCTTTTGTCGAAAAATTTCCCAAAGCGAATCGAAGTAAATTGGAAAAGGAATCTTTGCTGATCTTTGAAGGGAAAAAAACGATCGATAATCTGAAAAAAGTCATTTTTGAATTCGGGCAACCTACCTGGAATATACAGCTTTCGGAGGAATTGAAGAAGGAATTTATCTATAAAGTGAAATTGAAACCTCTTATCCAGACAAAAACAAAGAAAGATATTAATTGGTTCGAATATAATGTGGAATACAAATATAAGGATGTGAAATTTACTCATGAAGAGCTAAAAAAGTTTTTTGGTAAACGAGAAAAATTTTTGAAGCTAAAAGATGGTAGATTGCTTTTCTTTGAAAATAAAGAAGCTTTTGAAGAAGTGGATAAATTATTGAAAAAAAGTCAGAAAAAGGGGGAAAACTATAAACTATCGATCTATAATCTGCCTTACGTTTACCAATTGCAAAATATCAATCAGGGTATTTCGATCGAGGGTGACGAATATTTAGAAAATATGTTTTCGGCAATAATCAAAAGAAAACTTTTTGAAAGCGCTGAACTTTCGAATCATTTGCAGCCTATCATGCGCAGCTATCAAAAAGCAGGATTTCAGTGGCTGATGATGCTGAAAAAATATGGATTATCAGGAATTCTGGCCGATGATATGGGATTGGGAAAAACATTGCAAGCGATCGCTGTTCTTTCCAAATTACCTGCTTCGGCAAAGAGTTTAGTGATCTGCCCGAAAACTTTATTATTCAATTGGGCAGCAGAGATCGAAAAATTTAACAAAAGTTTGAGTTTTATTATTTACGAAGGCTCAAAAAAAGAAAGAAAAAATATTTTGAAAGATCTCCAAGTTAACATCCTTTTTGCTTCTTATTCCATTATTCAAAATGATATTGAACTTTTAGAAAAAATTGATTTCGAATATATCATTCTGGATGAAGCGCAGCATATCAAAAATCCCACAGCGCTCAGGACACGTGCCGTAAAAAAACTCAAAGCGCAACACAAAATGGCGCTTTCAGGAACTCCAATCGAAAATAATCCTGTGGAATTATGGTCGATCTTTGACTTCTTGATGCCTGGCTATCTTCCTTCCACCAGAAAATTCAAGGACAAATACATTAACCATTCCAAAAGAGAAAGTGATGCTCAAACCAAATTGAAAATACAGGTTTCTCCTTTCATCCTCAGAAGAAAAAAGGAAGATGTTCTCATTGAATTGCCTGATAAACAGGAACAGCTAATTTTCTGTAAAATGACAAAACTTCAGGAAAAAGTCTATTTACAATTATTAGAAAAGGTGAAACAAAATTTCCTGCAGACACCGCAAGGTAGATCGGCGAATTATATTCATATTTTAGCTGCGATCACAAAACTGCGCCAGATTTGCAATCATCCTGCTCTCGTCGAAAAGGAATTGGAAACAAAATTGGAATATTCTGGCAAGATCGAAACTTTGCAAGAGATCATTTCAGAAGCTGTCGAGAACGAAAAGAAATTGCTCATTTTCAGTCAATTCGTGCAGATGCTGAAAATCCTGAGAAAGGTATTAAAAAAACAAAATATTAAATTTGAATATATGGATGGATCAACAAAAAAAAGACAGCAGATCATCGAGAATTTCAACAACAATAATAAAGTGCGAGCATTTTTGATCAGTTTGAAAACTGGTGGCTATGGTTTGAATCTGACCGCAGCAGATACAGTGATAATCGTTGATCCCTGGTGGAATCCGATGGGAGAGAATCAAGCGATCGATAGAGCTCACCGCATCGGGCAAACCAAAAAAGTTTTGATCTACAAGGTTATTACAAAATCAACGATTGAAGAAAAGATCATCACGCTCCAAAAAGACAAAAAACAGATGTTTGAAAATATCATCGAAAAGGGACAAAGTGTGATCAAAAAAATGAACGTCGAGCAATTGCGAGAATTATTGGAAAAATAGATGAAATATTTCTACTCGATCACAGCAGATAGAAAAGCTGAATACAAGATCAAACGGTCTCTTTTTATTACTCACCTTCATTATACTGATTCTTTGTCGGAAGCGAAAAAATTCATCTCCAGAATTTCTGCTGAAAACAAAACAGCTTCGCACAATTGCTGGGCTTTCATCGTGGGAGATAGAGCAGAGACCTTTCATTCTTCTGATGCTGGTGAACCATCTGGAACGGCTGGACAACCAATTTTGAATATGCTGAAAAAATATGATATGACAAATATTGTAGCTGTCGTAACCAGACATTTTGGTGGCACAAAATTAGGAATTCGTGGTCTGATCGATGCTTATGGCACAGCCGTGGAAATGGCGATCAAGCAAAAATCTTTGAAAAAATTAGTCAAATTGATCCATCTGAAAATAGTAGCTGATTATTCATTTGCTGAGCAACTGAAATATGAGATAGGCAAGCTGGAAGCTGTGATCGAAGAAACAGATTATCAGATAAAAGTAACCTTTTGGATCGCCATTGAATTCTCCAAAAAACGTGGATTGATCCGTTATCTAAAAGAATTACAGAAGCTTGGTAAAATAAAATTTGAATATCTGAACCACAAATCTCCGTAGATTTAAACGATATTCAAAACTTCCGAATGTTTCAGTTTGCTGAATCTTCGGAAGTTTTGATCAGCAAAATCCATGCGCTATGACTCAAAAATTAACTATTATGAAAAAAATTATTGACATCTTCTGATCATTTTTTTCTTTTTGCGAGTGAAAATATTGGAGGAACAATGATGATTAAAATAGGAGTTGCTGAATGCAG
>JAGYMQ010000079.1 GCA_018400535.1 Candidatus Cloacimonadota bacterium | reverse complement strand
GCCTGTCACTCTGAGCGGAGTCGAAGAGCTCAGGATGACAAAGACCTGGGATGGACGAGATGAAAGTGATAGACCTGTCAGCAGCGGAGTCTATTTCTATCAATTGCAGATAGACAAAAAGACAATTGATAGCAAGAAGATGTTGCTTTTGAAGTAATGGCCAAATAAATTTGAGAGGTAAGAAATGGAAATGGAAAGAAGTGGTGGAATCTTATTGCACGTCACGGCTTTGCCTGGAGATCACGGAATTGGAGCATTTGGCAAAAAAGCCTTCCAATTCATCGATTTTCTGGCAGCAGCAAAAATGAAACTCTGGCAGATCTGTCCTTTGGGGCCAACAGGATTTGGTAATTCACCCTATCAATGCTATTCTGCTTTTGCCGGAAACACGCTTTTGATCGATTTGAATATTTTGGTAGAGCAAGGTATGTTGGAAAGAAAAGAATTGAAAAGCGAGATCAATTTTGCTGGCTCACAGGTCGATTTTGCAAAAGTTTCAATCTTCAAAAGACAGCTTCTCGAAAAGGCTTTTTTAAATTTCCAACCTGAAGCTACTCTTTTCCAGAAATTCTGTTCTGAACAATCTTATTGGCTGGAAGATTATTCTTTCTTTATGGCTTTGAAAGAACATTTTGGCGGGAATAATTGGTTAGATTTTCCAGCAAAGATAAAACTGCGAGAGCCCGTTATTATGGCAGAATACGAAGATTTACTTGCCGAACAGATCACATTCCAAAAATTTCAGCAATTTCTCTTTTTCCAACAATGGCAAGAGCTTCATAATTATGCGAAAAAGATGGGTATCAAGATCATCGGTGATATCCCGATTTACGTGGCGGCAGACAGCGCAGATGTCTGGATGAATCCAGAACTATTTCAATTGGATGAGAACAAAAATCCCACCCGCGTCGCTGGTTATCCACCTGATGCTTTCAGCTTAACAGGGCAATTCTGGGGAAATCCATTATTTGACTGGGAAAAGCATGAGATCACAAATTATGATTGGTGGAAAGATCGCATCAAAAGTTCATTGACTTTGTTTGATATTTTACGATTGGATCATTTTCTTGGTTTTGTGCGCTATTGGTCAATTCCAGCTGAAGATTCGACTGCTGAGAATGGAGAATGGAAGGAGGGACCGAAGGCAAAAATTTTCCAGTCTTTGACAGATCATTTTGGAGAATTGCCGATCATTGCAGAAGATCTCGGAAATATCACTGCCGATGTGACAGCACTCAGGAAAAGATTCAATTTTCCGGGCATGAAAATATTACAATTTGCTTTTGATGGCAATGATGCTAATCCCTATCTTCCCAAAAATGCAGAAAAAGAAGCGGCAATTTACACGGGAACACACGATAATGAGACGTCAGAAGGCTGGTTTCAAAATATTTCTCAGCGAACGAAAGATTTGCTTTTGAATTATATCGGAGAATATGAAGGCGACAAAATTTCCTGGAAGATGGTGGAAGCGATCTGGAAATCGCCTGCTGCTTTTGCGATCGCTCCCATGCAGGATTTTTTGGGATTAGATAATTCTGCTCGTTTCAATACACCGGGAACTTTAGGAAAAAATTGGATTTGGAGATTAGAAGAAAAGTATTTATCTGATCCTTTACAAAGATCATTGGAATATTTGAATAAAAAATACTTTCGCTAGGATTTAATTTTTCCCGCTTTGCGTAGAATATTTGCTATCCAAAAAGTGGATTCCAGCTCCTGAGCATTATCTGCAACGCGTGATTCTCCCATTCCCATATGATAAGAAGTGATATAATAGGAATTTCTTTTTTCCTTCAAATAGAACTTGGGTAATTCAAAGGTTCCGTTCTCTGTTTTGAATTGCTCCAGAAATGTCAGAACTTTTTTGAACCAGGGATGCTTTCTCGTTGGCTCAAAAGGAGCGATCAGATTTGTGCGGAAGATCAAGTTTTGCAAATGAAATTCTGTTTGATCGAAATCGAAATAACCAGGCAGCCAGATATCCCAGCCGACAATTAAAAATCGTTTTGGAAACGAGACCATAACGCCGTAGCCGTCGGGAAATTTTTGATAACGTTCATCCAGAATATATTCGATAATTGTGTCGATCTCATCTTTAAAATCTTCATAGAGAGCTTCATAGGCGAAGAGATCATAGATCCAGGGCAGGGCGAATTGGTTATCTTGATAGATTTCAGGATCAAGCATTTGATGATCTTTGAAAGCAGCTGGAATGCTTTTGAATAGGGATTTATCAATAAAAATGTCATACCTTTTTTTCTTTGTGAGATCATAAACCAATTTTAGTCGCTTCGTCAAAATACTGCGAACTGTCGGTTCCTGGGCATAACCTGCTTTTGCCAGCAGTGAAGCGACAACTATCCGCAAAAAATAATCATTATGGATTTGTTCTGCTTCTATTTCTTCATCATTTTTCAACCATTTGAGATGAGATGAAACATTTTTGTCAAAATTGCTGATACCTTTTTTTATTCCAAACTGAATCAATTTTCCCAGAGAATTCTCCAGACTTTTGTCATAACTGCCATGGATATTATCATATTTACGTCTTGTTTTCAGACATTTCATCCAATATTTTGCTTCTTTGTGATTGAGTAGATCAGCTCGTATTTTACCAATATCAAGTTGTTCTTTTTCTTGAATGAAATCACAGGCTAAGCGATAACGAATAATGGCATCCGAATTAGAAAACATATATTCAACTAAATCAATTTTCTTCATTGTATCTCCGAAGTATATTTAACTCATTCAAAAAAATATATTATGTTTGAATGTCAATTAAAAAGGCTTTATGGAAATTTATCTAATCCTTCAAGATTATCTATTCTTTTCATTTTACGAATCAGCAGACATTTACTCAATTTTCTCGATTAAAAAAAAATTACACAGTTCTCAATTTACAATCCCAGCGGATGTTCAATTTCATCATTATCCAAAATGGTATATTTGGAATTCCCGCTTGCCGTTTTGTAATGCAATTTTGATTTTCCACACATTTTCTGGTAAAAGTTCTTCAGCCTTTTCTGCCCATTCAATGATCGTCAAACAATCTTCAAAGATTTCTGGTATTCCCAATTCCAAAACTTCCTCGATAGAATCCAGACGATAAAGATCAATATGACGAATTGGAAATTTACCAGCGTATTCATTCATAATGACGAACGTGGGACTGGTGACGGGTTCTTTCACAGCCAGATATTTGCACAATTCTTGTGTGAAAAATGTTTTTCCAGTCCCCAGTTCACCATAAAGCGCTATGACCTCACCTTTTTGTAAATTGCGAGCGATCTTTTTCGCCAGTTCACTTGTTTCGTTTTTCGTGCGAACTTCTAATTTTTTTAACATCAAGCTTTGGGATGACAAACTGCAAGTGGCAGGATCATCTCTTCCATAGAAATGCCACCGTGCTGAAATGTTCCTGAATATTGTTTCATATATTTATGAAAGGAATTGGGATAGACAAAATAGTAATCGTCTTTTGCCAGAACGTAATTATCTACAATGCTTTGGGCTGGCAGGCCGAATTCCTGTGGTTCTTTCATATGAAGCGTGTGTTTTTCGATACTGGAAAGATTTTTGCCTTGTTTGTAGCGAACCGATGATGTGATCTCTTTATTTCCCACGATCTGACTGGCGCGATTCACACGGATCGAACCGTGATCTGTCGTCAAAATGACAGTGGCGTTCTGCTTTCTGATCTCTTTCAAAGTATCATAGAAAGTTGAATGAGCGAACCAATGTCTGGTGAAAGCACGCAAGGCGTGTTCATCTGGAATAGTTTCTTTCAGAACCTGGCTTTTGGAACGGTGGTGTGCCAGAAGATCAAGGAAGTTAAAAACGAGCACGACCAATTTTTCAAATTTCCAGCTTTCGATCTTGCGCAGCACAAAATTTCCCTCTTCAGGATTGAATATCTTAACATATTTACTCTGTTCCAATCCATAGCCAAGGTCTTTCATATGAGCATCGAGCAGCTGATGTTCATTACGGTTACGGCTGTTATCAAGATCAGATGATTCCACCCAATATTCGGGAAAATTACGGGCGATATCGATCGGCAATAGACCGCTGAAAATGGAATTACGGGAGTAGGGAGTTGCCGTCGGTAAAATGGAATAATAGAGATTAAGATCAATATCAAAAAGTTCGTTTAAAAAAGGTTCGATAGAAAAATATTGATCTAATCTCATGCAGTCCAAAACGATGAAATAGACTGGATTATGAGTTTTTTCGATCGTCGGGATCACGTAGCGGGAAATGATATCAAAAGAGAGATCGGGACGCCTGTCGCTGTTCAGCCAATTTCGATAGGCGGCAGTGATATAATTGGAAAATTCGTTGTTACAATTCAATTTTTCCAGAAAATGCATCTGCGCCATCGTGTCATTATTGATGTCGTCGATTTTAATATCCCAGCGGCAAATTTCTTGATAGATATCTTTCCATTCTTTCCAATCAGGATTGGTGGCGATCTTTCGATTTAATCTGGTAGAGAATTTGGCATAATCTTCTCCCACTTTGTTCTTTTTGATCTCATCTGCCTGGAAGATCTTTTTGATCGCCATTATAATTTGATTTGGATTTATCGGCTTGATCAAATAATCTGCGATCTGTCCAGCGATCGCATCTTCCATCAAACCTTCTTCTTCACTTTTCGTGACCATGATGACAGAGATCGAAGCGTTTATCTGTTTGATCTCTTCCAGAGTCGTGAGACCATCCATTCCTGGCATCATTTCATCCAGAAGGATCAGATCAAATTGCTGGTTCAAAACCGCATCGATCGCATCCTGACCATTTGTAACAGTTGTTACTTTGTGTCCTTTTTCCTGCAGAAAAATGATGAATGGTTTGAGATTTTCTACTTCATCATCTACCCAGAGAATTCTTAGATTTTGCATAGTTACCTCCGTTTTTATCAGAATAAATTAACTAAGGCGCAATTTTTTTCTATCCTCCTTCAGATACATTTTGCTGTTCTTCATCATATTTTCTGCTTTTAATTTTTATCTCTTTTTCGATCTCTTCCATATCTTTATCTTGAAAAAACAAGGCCAATTTGAAATCTAATTCTTTGCGACTACAATTAAAAAACATGACCATTTTTTCAAGATATTGCTCGATATAAACTTCTTTCAATGTCTTTTCCTGCGATCTTTGGCGTTCTCTTTCTTCTTTCACTTCTTCGCGCAGATCGGTTGTTGTCAAGTTTTCTGCTTTATCGATCCATTCTTCGGCTGTTTCTACTTCTGCTTTTTTCACCAGCGGTTTGATCATATTCAGCTTATCCAATCCGATCTTTTTCGCAGCATATTCATCAACATCAAGCTTTTTGATGAAAAGTTCAAAATTGCTGATGATCTTATTCGCAAAGGAATTTGGAAAATTGAATTCCGCCTCGACAAATTCTTTGAAGTTTTTGTAACTTTTATATTTATAGAGTTTTGTCCGTTTCATTTCCGAAAGCAATTGTCCTAACTGGATGAAATTTTCTTCCAGATTTTGTTTCAAATTCGTGACTGCAGCAATTTTTTCAGAAGCTGTCATTTCCAGATCTTTTATCATATAATTTCACTCCACAAAAGGTTTATAGCTATTTTTTTTTTGGGGGAAATTTTTGATCTTCACATCGCTGACAAAATTTTGTAAGCTTTGCAAGATCGATTTATTCAGCTCGTTATATTGTTTCACAAATTTCGGTTTAATATCACTCATACCCAAAATATCATGATACACCAAAACCTGTCCATCGGTAAATCTACCAGCGCCAATTCCAATCGTTGGAATAGAAAGCCTTTCTGTTATTTCCTTTCCCAACATTTCGGGGATACATTCCAGAACCAGCATAAATGCACCAGCTTTTTCAATATTCTGCGCCTGCTCCAGAATCTGTTGATAACTTTTATTTTCTTTTCCCTGCACAATGTAACCACCAAAAGCATTGATTGATTGCGGCGTGAGACCGAGATGAGCAACAACGGGAATTTCGCAATCCACGATTGCTTTGATCGCAGCAATGCGGCTTTCTTTTCCACCTTCCAATTTCACGGCATCTGCATCTGCTTCTGTGATAAGACGCGCCGCATTTTGTTTTGTTGAATTCAGATCCAAATGGTAGGACATAAAAGGAAGATCCGCAACGATAAAGGACTCATCAGCGCCTTTCCGCGTGATTCTGGTATGATAGACAATCTCGTCGAGAGTAACTTTCAATGTGTTTTTTTCGCCCTGGATGACCATCCCCAGACTGTCTCCCACCAGGATCAAATCCGCTTGAGCTTCCTGCACCAATTTTCCAGAAGGATAATCATACGCCGTCATCATCACGATCTTATCTTTTTTCATTTTCATTTTTTGGAAGGATCGAACGTTTTTCATTTTCACTCCTACAAGTTCATTTTTTAAATATTCTGATCAAGATATTTATGATGATACTGATAATGATGAGCGATGTAAAGGGAAAATAAAACCGAAAATTTTCTTTTTCGATGTGAATATCGCCGGGCAATTTCCCAAAATATTTCAGGATTGGAGCAAAGCGCATCAAGATGCCGATCAAGACGATGATCACTCCAATTATTATCACAAAAGTAGAGATATTTTTCATGTTTTCAGATAGCGATCGCGTTCACTATAAATGCAACCGCAATATTGCTGGCGATACATTCCGTATTTTTTGGAAAGAGCGATTCCTTCTTTCCAATATTCACGAAAATCTTGATAATAAAAAGGAATACCTTGTTTTTTACTGATAGAATTAGCGATCTCAATAATCAGTTTGTGTTGCTGAAATTTGCTGTATAAAAGCGTCGTCGTGAAGGCATCGAATTTTCCCTTTTTGGCAACGATCGCCGCATAGTTCAAGCGATCGTAATAGCAGATATTACAACGATTTTCTTCGCGGAAAGCAACTCGTCTGAGAAATTTTTCCAGATCATATTCATCTTTGAGAATGAAGGGAATATTTTCTCTTTTCACGAAATCTTGTAATGATCGCAATCTCTTTTGATATTCCGTGTAAGGATGAATATTATGATTGTACCAAAAAACATAGATGTGGAAACCATTTTCTTGCAAATGAAAATATGGTGCGATCAGGCAAGGCGCACAGCAAGCATGAATTAGGATTTTCTTTTTTGTCATAACTTTTACCAATCACCACTTATTTGAAAACCGTTGTGATCTACATTTCCCTGATTATCAAAAATTGCCACAATTCTGGCATTGTAACTATTTGGCCAATAATTTCCTTCACCGAACATTTTGGAAGAAGCGATGATCTTCAAGCGATCCAAGAAATACCATTCAATAAAGTAATTAACGTTTTCTTCCAATAATTTTACAGCACCTGGTGAACTTCCTGCAACGTGGTCAGAATCCACAGCGTTTTCGGGTCGGAAGCCAATGAAGGAGCCGCCACCACCGCCCAGACTTTCTGGTATTCTGCGATAGGCTAAGGCTTGCGATACAAAAATATTCATGCGTTGAATGATCGCCTGTCTATGCGTGCTGACGCTTTGTTGATAAAACATTTTGATGCCGACGACGATCGAGATGCCTATTATTATTATCACTAAAGCGATCAATAGGATTTGTTGCGAACCCATAATTTTTTAGGAAAATTTCACTTGAATTCTTTCAGCAGGTTGGAAGCGATAATGCTTCTTTGGATTTGATTTGTTCCTTCGTAAATTTGTGTGATCTTAGCATCTCGCATCATTTTTTCCACTGGATATTCTTTCATATAGCCATAGCCACCCAGAATTTGCACAGCATCGGTGGTCACTTTCATCGCTACGTCAGAAGCAAAAACTTTGCACATTGCAGATTCTTTGGCATATTTTCTTTCGCCAGAATCGATCATTTTCGCTGTCTGCATTACCAAGGCGCGGGCTGCTTCGATCTGCGTTGCCATATCTGCCAGCATAAATTGAATAGCTTGAAAAGAAGAGATTGGTTTTTCAAATTGATGGCGTTCTTTGGCATATTTTGCTGCTTCTTCATAGGCACCTTGCGCAATTCCAACTGCCTGTGCTCCAACCATTGGCCGCGATTTATCAAACGTTTTCATCGCTGTCATAAAACCAGTTCCTTCTCTGCCTAATAGATTTTCTTTGGGAATGTGACAGTCTTCAAAGATTAATTCACGCGTGGCTGAGCCACGAATTCCCATTTTATCTTCTTTTTTACCGAAAGAAAAACCGGGAGTATCTTTTTCCACGATAAAAGCAGAAGCACCTCGTGCGCCTTTGGTTTTGTCAGTCAAAGCAAAAACCGTGTAAATATCAGCTTCGCCGCCATTTGTGATCCATTGTTTTGTTCCATTTAAAATATATTCATCGCCATATTTTGCAGCAGTAGTTTCAATTCCGCCCACATCAGAGCCAGCATTTGCTTCGGTGAGCGCGAAGGCAGCTAATTTATTTCCATCAGCGATCTGCGGTAGAAATTTCTGTTTTTGTTTCTCATTGCCAGAGATCAAAATTGGATAGAGACCGAGTCCAGTTGCTCCCAGCGCCAAACCGATTCCCCCACAGACGCGGCTCAATTCTTCGGTCACGATCGCCAGATCAATTACTTTCCCGCTGATACCGTCATATTCTTCAGGCACTAAAACAGCAAAAAGATCAGTCTGCTTAAAGATTTCTACGATCTCGTGGGGAAAAGCATTTTCCTCGTCATATTTTGCACGCACGGGTTTGATCTTTTCTTCAGCCACCTGTCGTGCAATTTCTTTTATCTCCATTTGTTCTTCAGTCAAAAAATAATTCATATTTCCTCCAATCATTTTCTTCGGATCAAATACATTTTTTTAGTATAAGATTTTACGTCAAAATATTTTATTTATCAGCTCTTTTTCCAGAAATCATTCTGTTAAGAACGCATGATTGTTCAGAATATTTGAGTTCTTACATTAAGCTATAGGGATCAACATCGATTTTCACACGGATCGCAGAGCTGATCTGCAGATGGTCTTTCAGGAAATTCACGACCTGCGAGAGGATCATCACTTTTTTTGTTTTGATGATCAAATGGTAGCGAAAGCGATTCTGCATTTTTGGAAAAGGCGCTTCGACCGGTCCTAATATACTCAGATCTGGTAATTTTTTTTTCAGTTTTTCCAGTTGCCCGTGGTTCTGAAAGATTTGACGGCGCAGAAATTTATGATCTTTATGAGTGAAAAGAAATCGCACCAGTTTAATCTCTGGCGGATAATTCAATCTTTCTCTTAATTCCAATTCCATTTTCGCAAATTTTGGAAAATCCTGTTGCATAGCAAATTTAATCGAAAAATGTTCTGGATTGAAAGTCTGAATGAATACTTCTCCCTTTTTTTCTGCTCGCCCCGATCTACCAGCTACTTGCGTTAATAATTGGAAAGTTCTTTCCGCAGCACGAAAATCTGGAATATTTAAGCCAATATCTGCTGAAACGACGCCAACTAAAGTTACATTTGGAAAATCCAGACCTTTCGCGATCATTTGTGTTCCTAATAAAATATCGATATTCCCATTTCTCATCCGTTGGAACATCGAATCATAGCTGTCTTTACTGCGTGTTGTATCCGAATCCATGCGCTGGATCTTTGCCTGCGGAAAAATTATCCGCAATTGCTTTTCGATCTGTTGCGTGCCAGGAGCTCCAAACCGGAAAAGATGACTGCCACAATCAGGACATTTGCGCGGTAATTTCTGTTTTTTCCCACAATAATGACACATCAAACTCTGTTCTTTGCTGTGAAAATTCATACTGATCTCGCAATCTGAACATTCAAATAGCCTGCCACATTGAACGCACTGCACAAACGAAGAATGACCACGTCGATTCTGTAGCAAAATGATCTGTTCTTTTCGTTTCAAACGCGACTCGATATTATCCCGCAATTTCTGTGAAAGCGATTGATTCGGGTCTTTTTCACTGCGCATATCAATGATTTTAACTTCCGGTAATTCGCTATTTTGTGGACGTTTCTTCAGTTTCAATAAATGATATTTCCCACTATGCGCATTTTTCCAACTTTCCAGTGAAGGCGTTGCGCTCCCCAAAATTACGACAGCTTGGGATAACTTTGCTCGGACAATCGCCACATCTCGCCCATTATAACTCGGATCAGTTTCCTGTTTATATGACGATTCGTGTTCTTCATCGACAATGATGATCCCGATATTTTTCAGCGGTGCAAAGATAGCGCTTCGAGCCCCAATAACAATTTTGCTTTTCCCTGATTTGATCTTTTGCCATTGCTCCCACTTTTCTCGTTCGTTGAGATGGCTGTGTAAGATTGCGATATCTTCACCGAAAGCATTAAAAAACCTTTCGACCATTTGCGGCGTCAGAGAAATTTCTGGAACAAGCAGCAGTGCAGTTTTCCCTTTTTGCAAGGTGCTTTTGATCGCTTCGATATAAACTTCTGTCTTGCCGCTACCCGTAATACCAAAAAGTAAAAAAGTTCGGAAGCGATTTTTTGTGATATCTTTTTCGATGATTTGAAAAGCTTTTTCTTGTTCATCATTCAATTTTAGCTTGCGCTTTTTTCTGATTTTTGGGATTAGATTGGAGACTGTTTTCACTTCACGTGGTTCAATTTGCAAACAGCCTTTATTTCTCAAAGTTTTGATCATATAATATGTATGATCGTGGGCAATTTTCGCCAGCGGAAAATCAGTTCCCAGCTTTAATAATTTGGAATAAACTTCCGCTTGCTTTTCTGTTAGTTTGGATGAATCATAACTTGAATTTAGTATCACAAAATTGGCAACTTTTTTCTTGATGCGTTGATCAAAAGTTCTGCTTACTTCGACGCTGCCTTGATTTTCCAGATATTCAATTTTTTCAAAGAGTTTTGGTATTTTACCTTTCAAAAATGAAATATCTGTCCATTCTGAAGAAAGATGTTCTTCCAATTCCAGAAATTCGATTTTTTCTTTTTCAGGAATAACTTTTCGCACTTTGAGAATTGTCTGAATATTGAAAGCTCTGGGTAACATAGCTGATAGCACAATTCCCAGCGGAACTTGATAATATTTACTGATCCATTCTGCCAGTTTGGATTGTTCTAAAGAGAGCTTGGGTATTTCGTCGATAATATTCAGAATTGGTTTGATCTTTTGTGATGTAGGATTTTCACTATCTTTTTCCCAAATGATCCCCGTATGAAAAGTATTTTGGAAAGAGACATAAACGCGAGAACCTTTTTTTATCTCATTTTTTGAACTGTAAGTGAATAATTGATCGATTTTTACAGGAAGTGAAATTTTGTAATAATACATACAAAAAAAGCCCTCATCATCGAGGGCTTGCAAAATAATTTTGCATTATTTATAAAATTTTTGACGAAAAGTGTATATTCGGTTTTCGTTAACTTTAATTTTCCAATCCATGATCATATTATAAGCCTTTTCCAGGAAGGAATCGGTGAAATAACTATCTGCTGCTGGTTTGATCTGCACTTCCACTACTTCATTTGGTGGAGAAATATATAATACAAATTCCACATTACCATGCATATCCATCAGCATAGTTTCATTTCTGTAAAGCCTTGCTAATTGAGGCTTATATGTATTGATTATCCCATCGATCCTAACTCGCACAGACTGATTTTGGGGTGCTTCTTCTTCGGCGATCTGAATGCTACCTTCTTTTAATTTCTGAACACCAGCGAATTTTTTCTGGACTGCTGCAAGGTCAGCTTGTGAAGAAATTTTATGGATTGTGTAATTTCCAGCATCAGCTCCCATGCTTGCCATATCTACTTCTTCCATGCCTACGCCAATTTCACCTTCGAAATCACCCAATCCACCGAGGCCATCCAAACTTGATCCAGATGAGCTCAAGTCAGTTGTGCTACCTCCGATATTATCGAGAGCTCCAGCGCCTGCTCCAGCACCAGGTCCTTGACCCGCTCCAGCTTCTCCACCACCGCCGGCAACAGTAATCTCTTGTTCTGATGCCACTTCTAATAACTGATTGGCAAAATCTTCTGCACCTTCTCCACCAGGAACACCGCCATCAACAGAGAAACCAAAGTTATCTTCAAATTCTGCTGCAGTCATTTCTGCAGCTTGTTCGACCTCTTCTTCCACTTCTTCTTCAGCACCTTTTCCTGCTGTCGGTTCTTGCGCTACAGGTTCTGGAACTTGCACCTGCGTGGCGATTTCTTCCAGCCGTTGCAATTTATCTGTGATATCAACTTTTTCTGGTGGAACATAATTTAGATCGGCAATATAAAGACCAACAAATGTGAAGACAATGCCAAGAAGGATAAAGATTCTGGTGAATTTTTCTTGTGGTTCCAAAGAAGGCATATGAGCAAACTGACTGGCAATTTTCTTTTCTTCAGCTGTTGGAACAAATTGATAAGGAACGGCATAATTGTATTCAATTTTCCAATCCTTGCTAATATAGATTTCGCCTTCTGTTTCGGGATCGATGATCAAACTATTCTTCGAAAGCAGTTTTTTATTTTTCAATTGATCCCGTTCCAAAACTTGGTTATTCTTTCGAACCTGAACATCCATGTCAGGACGCAGATTGATCTTGTATCTATTTCCTGTTTTTGACAAAATCGGAAATTTATCAGGAAATTTTTTATCCAAAATTTGCCAGAACAAATATTTATTACTACCGATCACGAATTTATTCGTAAAATCAGAACCTTGTTTGACGATATCCAATATCTTGTCTTTGTATTTCAATTTAAGATTCAATATCTTCTTTGACATGATTACTCCCCCTTAACTTTCAATAGCTTCTGCTAAGGTTTCAACCTTAATACTGGAAAAGTAAATATTTGCGATAGTTGAATTTGCGCTGAATTTTACCAATTGTGTAATATACTGACAATATAGTTCTTTATCGGCTTGAATTAATAAGGCCGGAGTTGAGTTTCTTTCTCGTATTTTTTCAGCTTCGATTTTCAAATTTTCCAGAAGCGCATTTCTTATTTCTTCATTACTGATAAATTCTTGCAAAGAACCGATTGGTGTACTGTCTCTTCCATAATACATTTGATCAGGATAAACTCGCAGGATGATGGCTTGACCTGTTTCTAAAAGTTCATCTTTTGTAATCGTGCTCGGTAATTCCATTCCTTTGGGAGCATCTCGTTCCATTGCATCCATCGAAATATTTTTCAGCATAAAGACAAGGAGGATCGTCAAAATATCTATCAAAGACGTGACACTAAGAGTTTTTGCTTTATTACCTTTTTTTCTTTTCGAAAATTTTCCACCAGAAAAAGAGCGATTCACTTTAACTGATAAACTTTTCATAATTTCTCCTATTGACCGGCTCGATAATATTTTGTTTCTACGGTTTTATATTTGATAGCAGGAAAATCATTTGTCTTGCAGACATCAATAGAACGGAGCAAGGTATCAAATTTCACTAGAGGGTCCGGCACAACTTCGATCACATTTTGATCTTCGTGTTCTTCTTTCAGGCGTGCAATATTCTCGTCCAAAGTAAGCCAGTCATATTGGCCATTTTCCAGTTTTGGAATTTGCAGAACATCATTTTCGCCTTCCACTCTGATCTCAAAACGATCTTGCAGAAGTCCCAAAGTGATAGCTTTCGGCAAATCTTCTTCATTCTGTTCTTCTCCGCCGCCACCACCTTGCCCTTGTTCATCTTCTGCAGGAGGAGCTGACAAAGTTATCTGCACCATTGCTAACCGCACAGAGACAATGATCGTCATCAACATTGGAATGATGACAATAAACAAGTTCATAATCGGAATGAGATTAGGCTCTTGCGGTTCATATTTTGATTTTGATCTGTTTTGCGTTGGACGATAGGCCATGATATCAATCCTTCAGACTGTAGGTAATTTGATTCACCGTTTTAACACTGTATTCATCGATATCATTGATGATCGTATCAGCTCTTGATTGCAAGGCACCTTTGACGAACATGGTGGGGATTGCTACAACGAGACCATAGAACGTTGTTCCCATTGCAGTTGCAATACCTGCTGTCAGCAGAGCTGTTTTTTCAGCTTCAGGAGCCGTAGCCAAGGCGTCAAAAGCAGTGATGAGACCGTAGATAGTTCCTAACAAACCAAGCAAAGTGGAGACTTGAGCAATAATATCGAACCAGAAAAGATTTGCTTCAACGCTTGGTATCTTCTGCAATCCAGCTTCATCGAAAGAGTTTTGAAGATGTTGTTGCAATTCAGCACCTTTTTTCCCTGATTTTAAGCCATCATTAAATCCCAACAAACCATTCCAGAAGATGAAACCCATTGTGGTTTTTTTAAATTGAGAACTTATCCTGATCGCTTCGTCAATCTGGCCATTTTTGATATAACCTTTCAATTTGAGATAAAACTGTTTGGCATCGATCTTTTCTTTGATCGATAATTGCCAGAATTTGATCACAGCCAAGATTATCATCACGATAAGGAGAAAAGAGATGAGATACATAAAGAAACCACCTTTATCGAAATAATCTCCTATATCTACTGCTGCAGACAAACCTGACACTGCCATTAACAAGATCACCAAGAAAATAACTCTTAGAAAATTCTTATTCATTTTTTAGCCTCCCTAATATAATACTTTATTAGATTCTTTTAATTTTTTCAATACATTGTATTTTGTGTGTGGAATTTCTTCCGTTTCTTTCCTACCCAAAAGAGACGAATTATCTGGCTTTCTGATCTCAACTTTCACTTCTTCTTCCAGTTCACTTTCTATGATCTTGGCATTTTCAAATTCATCGACATCCACTTCTTCTGCATTTTGTGCGAACGCAAATGACATTAAGATTAAACTGAAAACAACCATAAATACTTTTTTCATAACAACTCCAAACCTTGTTAGAAATTCATTTTTTCTTCATTATGTCAATAATTAATTTTTTGATTTTTTAATGGTATATCGCATCTCACAAATGAAACCTTTGTAACGTGAGCCTCCAGTCACTTCGACGATGATCTCGTTATCTCCGATCTTGAAATTGGAAATATTTATCACGTTTGATTTTACCTTTTTTAAAGCTTCATCAAAAACCAACTCAGTTCCTTCTACGACCTGTTCTTCGTTAACATAGATATTTGTGATCTCTTCACCAATGAAGATCATTTTTGCTTCCAGAACTTCATTTTCTAAATAAAGGTCTTTCTTGAGAGTGACGGTTTGCGCATTAACCGTGTCGATAGCTGGATGCCAGATGCCGATCGCTTCGGTTTCTTCCAAGCCAGTCATTTGAAATTTGT
The DNA here is from genome assembly GCA_018400535.1 of Candidatus Cloacimonadota bacterium. GTDB lineage: Bacteria > Cloacimonadota > Cloacimonadia > Cloacimonadales > TCS61 > TCS61. The sequence goes on along the minus strand of JAGYMQ010000079.1, from coordinate 42,261 downwards.
AATATTGAAAATCAGCATTTCCTACCTGCACCCAATCATAGACACTTTCTTGTTCTTGCTGTTCTGGAACGGGTTCAACGATTTCAACCTCGGTTGTATCTGTTGCTGTCGTATCTGAAGCAACGATTTCCAAAGAATCAGCAACTGTAGTATCCTCGAGAGCATCTGCCTGCAGTGAATCTACAGATGTTGTATCAATATCAGTTTCATTTTTTTGTTCGCTTTCGAAATTTTTTGTTAAAGAGAAATCGTGTGTACCTCTGTGGGCTAGCCAACTTAGATCAGACAACAATTCTCGCTTTTCAGTTGTGCGAGCATATTCCAATTTCTCTTTGTCATATTGTAATTGGACTTTTGCTGCGAATAAAAGACTGTCTGAATTTAGTGTATCGGTGGGAACTCGGAAAGTAATATCATTCCATCCTGAGGTGAAATATTCTGTGGTCGTCACCAGATAATGTGGGATAAATTTATCTCCGATCTGCATTAGTTCTTCTTGAAGATCAGGTTCTTTTTCCAGCAAATTACCATTGATAAAAATATCGATCGGTTTTTGATAAGAATATTCAAAAGTGACAATTTCTGGCCGCATTTCTGTTTCTTTTGCCACATTCAAGAATGTGAAATTATCTGGCGTAACAAGATAAACACCAGCAGAATCGAATGCGGTTATGTTATTGATTGGATCAAGGTAATCCCAGAGCGAATCTGCGATAGAAGTGTGATCAGGATCAGATTTTACAGCTTTTCGCCATCTATCAGAAGTGAAAAGATATTGATAGACTTTCGGCGCGCGCAAACCCAATTCGACAAGTCTTTGCAGAGCCAGTTCAGTCCATTGATCGCTATATTGTTCATCAGGACGAATATTATCCAGAATCGTATTGGCCATAATAACTTCGCCCTTAGTAAATTCTAATCTATATTTTTGTGCTTGATTGGCCAAACCTGTTATTGCTTTTTCATAAGTAACGGGATTATCTTTCATTTCTTGAATCTGGTCCGAAACATTGATAAATTTATCAACCTGAGTGATCACTGCATCGCCACAATGTTTGTAAACTTCTGCTATTTTGTATAGTGCTTTAGTTCGTTCTTCAGTTTTCAGATTATATTTATTTCCTTCTTTGACCAATTCGAAAACATCGTCTTGAATATTTCGGCAACGGTTAAGTAAATTGGGAATTCGGTTTCTTCCACCAGTTAGATGATCTTTCCATTTGGTTAAATTATTAACGCGGATCAATTCATCAGGAGTTTCGGCAAGGATTCCTGTTTCAAGTGCTCGAATCTCTTCCTGGAATTTATTGTGATAGGCGATGTAATTATTATTATAATCAAATTGATCATAAATTCCATCTGTAGGAAGATTCAGACCTCGATCTTTGTATTTTTGATCAGCAGTTTTGAACTCAGATATCTTTGTTTGCATCAGATCATATTGCTTTTCTTTGAACAGGCTATCGACTTGACTGGCAAGGTTTTTCAGATCTTCTTTTGCAATATCAAGCAGCAAGTCAATCGTTGGGTCTTTTTGATAGAGGTAGGCCGCAAGATCTTCAAACTTTTGATCTTTTCCTCTTTCTTTGTAAATTCTTGCTACGTTTGTCAGTAAACCATTTGCTCGTTCATGATCGGGATACATTTCATCGAATTTCAAACTTAATTCGATTATTTTATCTTCATTTTCCAGCTCATTATGAATACGGATCGCATTCAAAAAAATGTCTGCTGGTTCATTTTCTCCAATATCAATATTGGGAGCATCATTATGCAATGTTATATACATTTCTGCAGCTTTTGCTTTGTCATTGAATTTATTTTCATCTTCATAAAAGCTGATTAATTCTCTTCTCAAACGAAAAGCTTCATTAGAACCGCTGAATTTATCTATGAATTCTCGCCTTAGCTTTTCACTTTGTTGCCAATCATTTATCGAGTCAGAAATCGTCCAGGCATTCAAATAGGCAGCGAGGATAGCATCTTTTGTATCTCTTCTGCTGGCGATTTCAAGATAAAGATCGATAGCTGTTTGATTTCTTCCAGCGTTTTGATAATTTTCTATCGCTTTCAAGATATATCCATTGCTTTCATCCAGATTTGTTTCTTCCACTTCGCTGGCAAGTTCCAGATATTCAGCAGCAGCATTTTCAAAATTTGCTGAATCAGCAAATGTAGTAGCCTTTTGTTGTTTTATTGCCAGAATATTATTTTTATAAGTTTCCTTTTCTTCTGATCCGGCAAATTGGAAAGCTTCGCGATAATATTGCTCGGCAGCAGCATAATCGTTTTCTTCCTGACTGATCTCGGCCAGACGAGAATAGATGATCTTGCTTTTTTCGTTATCCACATCTAAAGATAAAAGTCGGTTATAATCTTTGGCCGCATTCTTATATTTTTCGTTCGCATAATTTAGTTCTGCACGACGGTAGATGATGCGGATCAGTTCTTGAATTCTGGATTCATCTTGAGCGCTGGCTAATAAAAGATAATCTTCATAATCATTTGATGCTTGCACAAAAATCGAATCGAGAGCACTTTCATCGAGCACGATGTTATTGATCGAGTCTTGATAGGTTTGTTCTGCAATGGTTGGCTTCAAGGTGTTATAAATTTGTTCATAATCATAGAACAGCATTTCATTATATTCAGCGATTTTTTCACTTTCTGGATTTTCTCGAATATAATTTTTGATATCATTGATCGCAAGGAAATAGTATTCAGAAGCATTTATTTCTTCTGCTAATGTTTGACTGATATTGACGATCCGTTCATCGATCTCATTTTCTCTTTCATTAGAGATAATAGCGTCATAGTTTTTATAATTTTGAGCAAAATCTTTGTAATTTTGGTAATTTTCCAAAATTCTATTATCGGCAAAATTGTTGTAATATCTTGGTTCGAGAAATTCATAGGCTTCTGTGATGATAGCCAGCTGATCGTTTATTTCTTTATCTTTATTAGCTTGGAACCAATCTGACTCTGCGTTGAATTCTTCTACCAATGTTTTGTATTGCTCGATGATCATTTCTTCAGCAGGTCTATTCTCACGAATTCGATCTGGATTATTTCCATAGATAGTAATCATCGAATCTACAATAAAAGGTGACTCTATCGCAGCAGGATAAAGATCGATATAAGCTGCGTAAAGGTCAGCAGCTTGCATAGGAGCATTATAAGTTAGTTTTAGATCAACAGCTTTGAGGATGATCTCTTTTCCATGTTCGTCATTTAAAACTTTGCTAAAAAGAGTTCTTGCTTTTTCGGCAGCTACAGAATATTGTTCATAATCTGAGGCATCGTATTCGATCAGGCTATAAGCAGAATTCTCGATGGCGTCTGCCTTAAAATAGGATTCATACTCTTTCAATTCCCCATCTTCGATCATTTTAATTATGCGAGTGAAATTGACAAGAGCTTCCTGATAATTGCCGCTGGTAAAATTTGTCCAAGCCTGTTGAAACATTCCCAGATAGTGTAATGGATCATCGACTTGATCGGCAACGATACTGAAATAATCATTAGCTTCGGCAAAAAATTCTTGAGGATTTTTGGCATCGAGTGCTAATTCGAAATAAATAACACCAAGGCGATAGGCAGCTCTGGTGTAATACTCAGAATTTTTATGATGAACCAATAATTCTTTGAGAGCATAAATCACATAATCTATATTTTCTAATGTGATCCGCAGAGAATCAGGCCAATTCATGATCATTTCCAAATCATCGATATGATTCAATCTTTTGGTATCGCGATTTTGTTTTTCTGCTTGAAAACCATAATAACCAATATTGTAGAGAACAGCTTCTTTTTGGAGAAAAGCTGGATCGATTTCCAATACTTGTCGGTAAAATTGGACTGTTTTAGCTGGTTCATTAACGTTGACTTCAGTCGATAGTTCAGCCAGATAAAAATAGAGATTAGCAATTCCAGGAGAATCTGGATTATCTTCGATAAATCGCAATATCTTTTCGTAAATATCTTCTTTATATTCGAGTTTCTGTTTATACATTTCTTCCAATTGCGGTGTAATATCTTGGGCGAAGAGCAAAACTCCATTGAAAAAAAGAAATAAACAGAAAATTATGATGGTCTTTTTATTCATTTTTTACTTTTTCCTGATATTCTTTGTATTCATCATCCATGATCTGAGTCTGTCTGAACATCACACCCAAAAGATTGTATTGATATTCCACATTTTCGCTGGCAATATCGTTTTCAATTTCGTTTAAAGTTTGTTTGTATAACGAACCAAGAGCTTCAAATTCTGCAGCGAGAAATTCTTTCTCGGTGCTCAATCGATTTGCGATGATCTTGTTAAATTTATTTTTTGCCAGTTCTTTCATTTCCTGCAATGCTCTTTTGTTGTTTTCGATGGCAGCAATTTCTTCATTGATCATCATTCGGATGTTTTCATCGACTTCACCAGAATAAATATTGGAAGAGATAGCATTCAAAGAGTTTATATTCTCTTCCAGGATTTGCTTGGATTTCTGTGCAAAAGGAATGATCTCTTTATGTTCATTCATTTTAGCAATCTCAATAATTTTATCCCAAGTATTGATCAGGTCTTGATGATAATATTTTTCTTCGACCAATATCTGTGCAAAATAATAGTCGGCATTTGTGATGCTTGGTAAATGGCTAAGATTTTCGATGACTTCGATCGACATTTTGGAAGAATCAACTCTTGCGATCTCAATATCAAGTAGTTTTGGGATTTTTTTATTTGGAACAGTTTTTGCCAATTGGATAAGAGCTTGCATATCGGAAATCGTGCTGCTATACCAAAAATATTCCTGTTCCAAAATTCTCAACATATCCAGCATCTGTGGATTGAGTCCGCTATATAATCTTTCCAGATCAGTATTGATATTTTCCAAATCTGTCTCTATTTTTTGGACTTGATTTTGCAGCCATTCTTTTTCGCTTTGTGGTAGTTGAGCTTCAACTAATTTTAACTTATTTTCATGATATTGATCTAATAGTTGATATTTCGAATTTAAGGTTTGTAATATTTGATTATTCTGCTGGATCATTTCATCGATCGTTTCTTGAGCTTTTGAAACATCGCCTTGTCCTTGTTGAGAAACGGCTTTCAAAAATTTTGCCGAGACAAAATATTCAGATTTAATTGGTTTTTGGATGATAGCATCCAGATAATCAATAGCACTTTGATAATCGCCAGCTTCGTTCAAAACTACAGCAATTTCATACAAAACAGCATCTTCGACATTGTTCTCGTGCATTCCATAATATTGGGAATAATAAGCTGCTGATTTTTCCAGATCATCTTGAGCATAATATAATCTGGCTAAAGATAGGATAATGAAATCATAATAGGGATCTTTGGGACTGTAAGCTTCTTCCAGCAACAAAAATTTTTCTATTCCTCTTTCAATGCTATCTTGTAGTGAACTGATCAGAGCCAGCATTGCTTGTGCTTTGAAATTATATCGAGAAGATCTCTGCAATATCTGGAAGATCTCTTTGGATTCTTCATATCGTCCCAGATTATACAAAGATTGAGCAATCCAGAAATTCTGTTGCAAAGAATTCATTTGCGAATATCTATCATAAACAGCGATCAGTTCTTCGTCCATACCTAATTTAAAGTAAGCTTCTTCCAAGAGCATTAAGCCTGGATCTAACTTTTCTGATTGGGGGTAATTATTTACCAGATCCTCTAAAAGAGGTAATGCTACCCGAACGTTGTTTTTCAAGATCGCATCTTTTGCTCGATAATATAAGATATAATCTTTGAATTCAGGGAGATCTTTATAAACGATATACAATTCCAACACTTTTAAACTGAAAGAGTCATAAAGATATTCATCTAAAAGTCTTTCCAGACTGAGGACTACTTCGCGCATATTCTTGCGGATCTCTTCCATATTTCCTTGTTTGTGCAATTGGCGAATCAAACTTCTTTGTTCAGCTATGTATTTCAGGTCCTGGATATTTTCTTCCAATTTTCCCAAAAGATTTCTTTCTTCTTTGAGCTGTTCGATTAAATTCATTTTGCCACGAGCATCGAAGACATGACGAAAATTGTGTCTGGCAAGCGCCAAAGAAATAAAAGCAACTAATATAATTGCCAAGAGTAGTTTTTTCATGATCAATTATAATTTAATCTTGTAATAATTTTCTGATTTCTTCTAATTCTTTTTCAGCTTGTTTTCTGCGTTGTCTGATCAGCTCCAATTCTTCCCGCAAAGGATTCGATCCTTCTTCGTAGGATTGCGGGCTTGGTTTTGCCGTGGTGCTCGTGATTGCTTTGGGAGCGATCACTTTATTTCTTTGTTCAGAAATTTTGATGTCGGAGAATTGGTCTAAGGTATAAACAAGATTGGCTGCAAAAATATTTGATGAATTATCGCCTTTGATACCAAAATAATCTTCCAATTCATACATTCCAACTCTCAGAGCAAAGTTTTGATAATATACATTCGCTCCAATATTAATATTCTGGCTATCAAATTCAATATTCATTCCCCAATATCTCGAAGGCTTGATGTCTGTGCTCCAGAACAAACCAGATGCATTTTTTGTAAGCTCACCCTTGCCTGCAAATCTTCGCGTGCCAATGCCACCATGAAAAGAAGTTTCCAGATAATCAAAGCCAGGGATACCGGTGACAATTACTAAGGATTTACTGACCACAATATATGGTGAATTCTTGATGTAATCTTGTCGATCAGGAAATTCATCTACCTCATTTTTATCTGTGTCATCTACTTCGGAAAAAAGATTGGCAACACCGATAGATAGAGCTGGCAAAGATTCAGTCTCGACGATCAATCTGACCTTTGCTTCGCCATAGAGCCCAGCCGTGCTAGCATAATACAATGCTACTTCAGCGCGATCCATTAAGCCATATCTCAGATAGCCCCCGAAATCTATATCGTCAACCTGATCTGAAATATTTGTATCCGATGAATCTTCTTCACTTTCAACAACAGCATCGTATGCAAAATAATTAATGAAGCCAACATCCACCATTTTATTCGGTAAAATGTAGGCATCTGGTGCATTAATGTTACCCATAACGGTGTAGGGCATTGCACAAGCCAAAGACAACGTGAACAAAATAAAACTTACAACAAAAACTAATTTCTTATTCATAATTTACCCCCGTAAATAATCTTGATACTTTTTAAGTTATTGACAAGATATGAGTCAAGCCTTTTTTTTAATTCTATGAAAAAAGATAAAATAAAGTTAGGAAAATTTGGCGAAAGAATAGCTTGTAATTTCCTAAAATTAAAGAATTTTAGAATATTGCAAACTAATTTTTTCTCGCAGTATGGAGAAATAGATATAATTGCCATAGATTCTGACACACTTGTTTTCATTGAAGTGAAAACTCGTAAATCAAATCTCCAAGCTGCTCTTAATAGCGTTTCTTTTGCTAAACAGAAAAAAATCATTAACACCGCCTATTCCTATCTTCAACGAAATCCACAATATGAAAATTTGCCAACTCGCTTCGATGTTATCATCATTATTCAAGCCAACGACCATAATTTCGACATTAAACATTTAAAAGATGCCTTTTTACCGGCTATCTAACCTTGTTTGTTTCCATCATTTTTTTTATTCAAAACAAACTAGCCACATTATGTTGACGTTTTTTAAATCACCATCAAATATCGTCAACAAAATTTTTATTTAATATAACAAACCTTCATCAAAATCCTTTCCCATATATTCTCTCCAATTGGGATGAGATATTTCAACATCATCATTTTCAGCATAGATTATCTTATAATTTCTATCAGCTCGGACATCGAGGAAAATATATGTGGCATTATAATGTGATCGATATTTCCAGATTTGATAATCTTTTTTTGTGAATTTCGTGTATGAGCCCGATTCCCCTTTAATTATATCATCAGGTGCTCCATGTTTGATATAAATTCTGCCGCGATCTGTTTTCCAACCTTTTTTGAAACTGGAAAATTGCTCGTTTGCATATTCAAGTCTATCTAAAATCAGTTCTTGAAAAGAATTTTTGCTGTCTCCCAGATCATTGGAAATCCAAAATCTTTGAGCGAAATTTTTTTTCCCATCCTCAGAGAGATCTTGCAAAACTTTTTTTTGGGAAGTCTGTAAAAAATATTTGATCAATTCGATTTCTTTTTCCACATCATCAAAAATAAATATTCTTTTTTCTCTTTTTTCCATCAGACTGAAATAATCTTCTCGCACTTCTATTTCGCCAGTTTGCAGATCTTTCACGAAAAATTTTATCTGAGAATATCCTGCTGGAAAATCTGTCAGATCGATTGTTTCAAATCTGGCACTTTTTGATGCGTTGATAAAAATTTCTTTTTCTTCAAAGAAAATTGTGGATTCTTTGTTCATGATTTCGATCTTTTGCTGGATGGAAGTGGAATCTTGTGCGATATTTTGAATTTCGTAATAAATCACCAGATCATCGTCTGGTTTCCTGAAAATATGATCGGGATTAATATCATAGACGATATCACCGCGACGGAAGATCGTTTTTTCTTTTTCGGAAGCTTTGTGTAAACCCACCGAAAATTCGAGATCACTCAACAGCGAATTTTCTGGCAGTTTTTCAAATTGATGTTTCCACAAATCTTGTCTTCCTGAAAAAACATCAAGAAATATCAATTCCAGAAAATAGTTTTTTTTGCCCAAAGTAAGGGAAATTCGATCATAAAAAGAACGATCTGATACAGTAAGGCTTTTTTCTTTCAATAATATTTCTTTGTCATAATCTTCTTCAAAAACAACTTTTTTGTCATTCTTGATCTTCAAGGCAACATTCAGTTTAGAAATAAAACCGTCATCAGTTTTTACAAATGTCATCTCTTGATAACCGATCTGATAATTAATATCCAGAATCGTATTTTGCTGCTTATTCAAGAATCTATTTTCATCTACAAATACTGTAATTTTTTCCTGTGCAAAGACTGAATTCAGGAAAAAAAACATCGCTAAAATGAATGATTTTCTCATTTTATATTGACCTTTTGCAGAATGTTATTTTCTGCTCGGAGCAAAGAAATAATGTTTTCAGAAGGAAAAATTTTTAATTTTCGCGGCGTTAATTCTAACGTTTTAAATTTTTCGGTTTGCATTCTAATATGAACGGTGAAATATCCGGGGCTATTTTTGAAAGCTGAAACTATTTTATGAGAAAGTTCATTCGTAAGATCTTTCTCATCGATCTTCAGATAATAGTCGCCTTTTAGTTTTTGCGGTAATTCATCAAATCGCAATATATTATACGGCAGCACACGCAAAAGTGAGCTATTGCCATTTGTATAGGTCGATTTTCGTCCAAAAATGAAAAATTCTGCGCCTTCTTTCATCATTTCAAAATATCTATTGAATTCTTTATTGAAAAGTGCTATTTCAAATTTTCCTTGCAGATCTTCCAAAGTGATGATAGCAAAAAATTCATTTTTCCGATTTCTTTTCTTGGAAATTTCGGAAACCACGCCAGCAATTCGGATTTGATTTGGGATCTTGTCCATTTCGTAAGTTGCCTTTTCTGAATTGGCATTGACGAATAGTCTGATTACATTTTTGTATTTGTTCAAAGGATGTCCCGACCAATAAAAGCCCAAAACTTTTTTCTCTTCTTTCAACTTCTTTTTCAGGGTCCATGCGGGAATTTCTGTCAATTTTGGACGGAAATCTTCTTCATTATTTTCTTCTCTGAAACTATCGAACAGCATTATTTGACCGCGCTTTTTTTCTGTTTGGATATTGGAAGCATAATCCAACGCACTGCTGATCGCTTCAAATTTCTGGGCGCGTGTGCCTGGAATTTCATCCATCGCACCAGAACAGATCAAGCTTTCCAAGATCGTTTTATTTATCACCATCGTATCTAGACGAGAGCAAAAATCAAAAATATCTTTGAATTCACCATTTTCTTTACGATCAATGATCATCATATCGATCGCGGCAGTGCCAATATTTTTAATTGCTTTCAAGCCAAAAAGAATATTTTTTCCATCGACGATAAATTCACAACCACTTTTATTTAGATTTGGAGGAATAACTTTGATATCCATTGAATTGCATTCTTCCATAAAATATGGAATTTTGGTTGGATTATCTTCCAGAGAAAGCAAAGCTGCCATAAATTCTACTGGGAAATGCGCTTTCAAAAAAGCAGTTTGAAAAGCTACAAAAGCATAAGCTGTTGCATGACTTTTGTTAAAAGCATACTTGGCAAATTCCAGCCATTCATTCCAGATCTTCTCAATGACCTGCGGTTTAACATTATTTTCTGAAGCTCCTTCGACGAATTTCACTTTCAATTTTTCCATCGTTTTCAGCTTTTTCTTGGCGATCGCTTTCCGCAAAGTATCTGCTTCTGTTCCGCTCAATCCACCCATCTCGCGCGCGATCTGCATTACCTGCTCCTGATAGACTGTGACGCCATAAGTCTCTTCTAAAGTATTTTTAGTCAATGGATGTATATAGCTGATTTGTTCCTGACCATGTTTTCGACGAATATAATTATCGATGAATCGCATCGGGCCAGGACGATAAAGTGCGACCATAGCGATCAGGTCTTCAAATTTGTTGGGGCGAAGATCGCGCAGATATTTTTTCATTCCTGCCGATTCAAATTGAAAAATGCCATCCGTTTGCCCTTTTGCTAATAATTCATAAGTTTCTTGATCAGAAAGATCGACATTCTCGATCTCGATCTTTTTATTTTGGGAATGTTTTACAAGCTCGATCGTCTTTTCGATCAAAGTCAAGGTCTTCAATCCCAAAAAATCCATCTTCAAAATCTTCAGATCATCTAACCATTTGCCTTCATACTGCACGAGAACAGAGAGATCGCTATCTTTTTGATTGTTCGTGGTCAAAGGCACATAATCGCTTAATTTTCCAGGGCCGATCACGACGCCAGCTGCGTGAACACCACTGTGTCGGATCAATCCTTCCAGAACTTTGGAATAGGTCAAGATTGATGAGTTGATATCGTTTTCTGCCATTTTAGCTGCAAAATCGGGAGATTCTTTCAAAGCTTTCTCCAAAGTGATCTTTGGTGAAGTGGGGATCAATTTTGTGATCTCATTCGCCGTGGCAGCTGGAACGTCCATGACTCGCGCTACGTCTTTGATCACAGATTTTGCACCCAAAGTTCCAAACGTGATGATCTGTGCCACGCTGTTCCGTCCATATTTTTCCACTACATAATCGATAATTTTTGAGCGACCTTCGGCACAAAAATCAATATCGATATCGGGCATTCCGATTCGGTCAGGATTCAAAAATCGTTCGAACAATAAGCCGTATTTTAGAGGTTCGATCCGCGTTATTCCCAGCAAATAGGCAACGACGCTTCCCACTGCAGATCCTCGACCAGGCCCGACTGGAATATTCATTTTGTGTGCCGCATCGATGAAATCTTTCACGATCAGGAAATATTCGTTATAGCCCATTTTATTGATCACTTTCAATTCATATTCGATGCGCTGTTTCAAATCTGCGGTCAATTCCGGATATTTTTCTTTAACTGCCTGATAACATAGATCTTTGATATATTGTTTGGATGTTTTATATTCTTCGGGAATAGCAGTGCGCGGAAACAAAAAGTTATTATAATCCAATTCCAAATTGATCTTTTCTGTTATCTTCAAGCTATTTTCATAAGCTTCGGGCAATTCGGGAAATAGCTGTCGCATCTCTTCTTCAGTTTTGAAATAAAGTTGATCTGTCTCATATTTCAAGCGATCATTATCTGAAAGGGATTTACCTGTCTGAATGCAAAGCAGAACGTCGTGCGCTTCCGCATCTTCTTTGTGAAGATAATGGCAATCATTTGTAACGACCATTTGTGTTTCGGTTTTGTGCGCCAGCTGGATCAATTCTGGCATCACTTTTTTTTCATCTTCCAAACCATGATCTTGCAGTTCTATATAAAAATCATCGCGAAAAACATTTTTGTAAAAATGAACTGTTTCTTCTGCTTTTTTATTCATTCCTTTGTTGAGAAGCGAAGGAATTTCTCCTTTCAGACAAGCGGTTAAACAGATCAATCCTTCAGAATGTTCCTGCAAAATTCTTTTGTTGATGCGCGGTTTATAATAAAATCCTTCTAGAAAGGAGATCGTCGAAAGTTTAATCAAGTTTTTATAACCAGTCAGATTTTTTGCCAGAAGCACCAAATGATGTCGGATTTCTTTTTTTGCTTCGGGAGCTTCGAATTCAGTATTTATGATATAAGTTTCAATGCCGATGATCGGTTTGATCCCGATCTTTTGCGCTGTTTTATAAAAATCGATAACTCCATAAAGATTTCCGTGATCGGTGATAGCTACCGCTGGCATATCATATTTTTTTGCCATCATTAGCATTTTGTCAACGCGGCAAGCACCATCTAACATACTATATTGCGTGTGATTATGTAAATGAACAAAAGCCATTTCTCGTCCTTGTTCGATAAATTTTTTTTAATCTTTTTCGAGGTTTGAAAAGCTGTTTTTTGTGTCAAAAGATTTTATGATTTTTCTTGACTGTTCAAAAGATGCATCGCAAATATCATTAATTAAAATTTTTAAGGGGCAAAAGATGAAAAAGAATGAAACGTTCGCAAAAAAGAATCTTATCGTGATCGATGTCGGCAGCACTACGACAAAAGCAATTTTATTGGAAAAAAATGCTGATTCCTACCAGTTAAGTTCCCTGCAAAATTCTCCCACAACCGTCGAGAAACCCTTCGAAGACGTTAATATCGGGATTAAAAAAGCGATCGAAAAACTTGAGAAAGATAGTGATCAAAAATTATTGCTCTCTGACAAATCCTTTCTTAATGAAGATACAGCGCTTTTTTGCACCAGCTCTGCAGGCGGTGGATTACAGATTCTGGTGATCGGTCTCACTTTATTTGATAGTGCCAGTTCCGCCAAAAGAACAGCTTTTGGTGCTGGCGGCGTTCTGCTGGATACTTTTGCCATCGATGACAAACGGACTTCCTTGGAACAGATGCAGGAAATGGCAATTCTGCATCCAGATATAATTTTGATTAGTGGTGGAATTGACGGTGGTGCGATCGTTCCAATTCTGCGTTTAGGCGAAATTTTGCAGCTCGCCAGACCCACTCCAAAATTCGGCGAAAAAGAAGAAATCCCACTTATTTTTGCTGGAAATATCAAAGCCCAAGAATTTATTTCCAGTCTTTTCAGCAAACAATTCGAGCTCTTTCTTGTTCCGAATCTTCGCCCCAAATTAGATATGGAAAATCTACAACCAGCTCGTGAAAAAATCCAACATCTTTTTATGGATAATGTGATGGAGCAAGCGCCGGGTTATGCGCCTTTGAAAAATCAGGTTGATCACCCGATCATTCCCACACCGCTGGGTGTGATCAAATCTTTGCAAATCATCAGCGAGAAACAAGATAAAAACGTGATGAGCGTTGATATTGGCGGTGCTACGACCGATATTTTTTCCAATATTCTAGGCGAATACTTCCGCACAGTCAGCGCAAACTATGGAATGAGTTACAGCATTGCGAACGTGCTCAAAGACGCTGATTTTGAAAATGTGAAAAAATGGCTGCCGACTAACCTTGAAAAAGACTTTATCTTGAATTATGTGGGAAACAAAATGCTCTATCCCACCTTTGTTCCAATTAACGACACACAAGAAATTATCGAACAAGCGATCGCCCGCGAAGCAATTCGTCTCTCCAAAATACAACATCTCGATATGAATTTCAACACAAAACAGATCGGTTTTTTGGAAAAGATCGCTTCCCGCCATCCCGACCTGGAAAAAGTTACTGAAACTTTTTACATCGAGAAAGAATTAGAAAATAGAAAGTTTAATTTTTACGATATTGATATTTTGATCGGTGCTGGTGGTATCATTTCTCACACCAAAAATGATCTACAAGCTTTGAGTATCATCACAGATGGTTTCCAGCCTGAGGGTATCACCGAGATCTGGCGCGATAAATATTTCCTTTCACCGCATCTGGGAAAATTGAGCGAAGTTGATAAAAAGCTGGCTTCCAAACTGCTTTCAGAAGAATGCTATCAAAAACTTGGAATTGTCATCCGTCCTCTTTCTGCAAAATGGAAAGCAGGAAAAGAAGTTATGAAGATAGAAATTAATAATGAATCTCATTCGATCAAAGTCAATGATATTATGCTTCTTGACAATTCTGAACACAAAAAAAGAACTTTAAAATTAGAAATACAAAAAGGATTTTATTTGGATGACACAATGACAAAATGCAGATTTGAAACAGAATTGCCGGTGCTGATCATTGCTAAACCAGAATATGATTTTTCTGACTTGAATAAAGTTTTATCGCTTTTTGATAAAAATTCAGAGATTCCAGTTCAGGAAAAAGCCTTTCTCTCGTTTTTGGATCAGAAAGAGATTAAGGAAGGAATTGCCCATCACACAGTAAAATTACCTTACAAAGGAAACATCTTGGTGGGAAAAGGTCAAAAAGTGGATTCCGAAACAATTGTTGGCGAAAATCTTTTTGATCCACCCCGCGTTTATGTGATCTCACTTTTTGATAAAAATTATCTGAAAGTTGATAAAGAAAACATTGCCGATTCACTTTTGATCAAAGAAGGCGATGAAGTGAAATATGGTCAGCGCATTTTGGACATAGGGGAAAAAACGTTTATGCGCAACTTGCAATACCAAAAATATCATTTTGATTCACCAGTGCGGGGAAAAGTGGAAAAGATCAATCTGGATAGCGGGACGATCATCCTGCGTGAGATCCAGGATTATTCTATGAAACCAAAAAAGATAAATATTGCGAAGAAATTGAGCATCCAACCAAAATTGGTCAAACGCTATCTGAAAAAGAATGTAGGTGATTTTGTGTATGCCGGCGATACTTTGGCTACGATTATTATGGATTCTCAAAGTAAAATTCCTCGCCGCATTACCGCACCTTCCACCGGCTCGATTAAAGATATTAACGCTAAAACAGGAATCCTCACTCTGCAATATGATCGAGAACCGCATAAAAAAAGAGCTCTGATCAACGGCAAGATCACAAGGATCAAGCCAGGTTTTTCTGCTCAAATCGAATATGATGGCTACACGTTATTCGGGATCATCGGTTTTGGCTCTGAAACTTATGGAAAAGCGAAATATGATCCTGAACCTCAGAATTTGGAACCAGGTGACATCGCTATTTTCCCTAATAAAATCGATCTGGAACTATTGAAACTAGCACAAGACCAAAAAGTAAAAGGGATAATCGCTGCTTCCATCAATAATTCTGATCTGATCAAATTTATCGGTAAAGCGATCGGCGTAGCTTTGACCGGAAACGAAAATATTCCCTTTCCGATCATTCTCACTGAAGGTTTCGGCGATTTTAAAATGCACCAAAAATATCAAAGTTTTTTCCAGGATAGATCAGGAATGAAAACTTACTTGAACGGACACACGCAAATACGCGCAGGAGTGACCAGACCAAAGATCATTATCACCAAATAATAGTCTGCTGATACCTGCAATTAGTTTTATTTTCAGCTTGACGTTAAATCTTGCTTTCAAGAAAAGAACAAAATTGAATATAAAGGAGCAGACGTGAATTTCCAGAATATCATTTTGAAATTGCAGGAATACTGGGCAAAGAACAACTGCAATGTCATCCAACCTTATGATGAAAATATGGGCGCTGGCACTTTTCATCCTGCCACTTTTTTTGGAGCACTTGGTAAGAGATCAACTGCAATTGCTTATGCACAACCTTGTCGTCGCCCCAAAGATGGCCGTTATGGCGAAAATCCTAATCGACTTCAACACTATTATCAATTTCAAGTTATCATCAAACCTTCTCCCAGCGATATCCAAAACTTGTATTTAAAGAGTTTGAAAGCGATCGGTATCGAAGTCGAAAAACACGATATTCGCTTTGTGGAAGATGATTGGGAATCTCCGACTCTTGGCGCTTGGGGACTGGGCTGGGAAGTTTGGTTGGATGGTATGGAAATTTCACAATTCACATATTTTCAACAAGTCGGAGGTCTGGAAGTCTTTCCTATCAGCGTCGAATTGACCTACGGTCTGGAAAGATTGGCAATGTATATCCAAGATGTTGATGACTTCAAAGAATTAGATTGGAATGAAACAACTAAATATCGAGAACTTTTTTTAGATAAGGAGATCGAATATTCTGCTTATAATTTTCAAGAAGCGGATGTGAAACTTCTTTTTGAGACCTTTCAGGATTTTGAAAAACAGACTTCTGAATTACTCAAAAAGAAATTGGTCTATCCTGCTTATGATCACCTTTTGAAATGTTCACACACTTTCAATTTATTAGATGCACGCGGTGTGATCAGCGTCACAGAAAGAGCTGCTTATATCGGCAAGATCAGAAGATTGGCAAAAAAATGTGCCGAAGCTTATATCGCTAAATATGAAGCATAAATTCGCCCGTATATTTCCCTATCTCAAAGCAAATATTCACAAATTGATCTTCGGGATCATCTTGCTGATAATCATCGATCTGGCTCAGCTCATCATTCCCAAATTGATGCAATATGCTATTGACGGTATCGGGAAGGAAGGTTTCACTAAGATCAATTTATTTTATACTGCGTTAGGAATTTTCCTGATCGCCCTGCTAATGACTTTGCTGAGATATTTCTGGCGGATTTTTATCCTGGGCACTTCCTGGTTCGTTGACCGAAATGTGCGTCAAGATTATTTTGAGCATTTAATGTCACTTTCTGCAAATTTCTTCAATAAAATAAAAACTGGCGATCTGATGGCTTATGCGATAAACGATCTCAATGCGGTGCGAATGTTCGTCGGTTTCGGAATCGTTATCAGCGTCGATATCATCTTGTTGACGATCGCTTCTTTAGGCTTCATGATCAATATCAATCTGAAACTAACTTTGCTTTCGATCATTCCACTTCCATTATTGACTATCATCATCATCATTTTGGGCAGAAAGATCCATCATCGTTTTCGCAAAGTGCAAAAAACCTTTGCCACACTTTCGGGAAAAGTTCAGGAAAGCATTTCTGGAATTCGCGTCGTGAAAGCTTTCGTGCAGGAAGAAGCCGAATTGCAAAAAGTTTCTGATTCCGCCTATGATTATGTGAAACAAAATATTTCACTCGTTCGTGTGCAAGGTATGTTCCATCCATCTTTTATGCTGATCATCGGCTTGAGTATGATGATCGTGATCGTCTTTGGTGGAGAAGCAACCATGATCGGTGAAATTTCTATTGGTGAATTTATCGCTTTTTTCCAATATCTGGGAACTTTTATCTGGCCTATGATCGCCATCGGCTGGGTTGTCAATATGTATCAGCGCGGAACTGCCTCGATGGAAAGATTGAACGAGATCTTTGCTGAAAAACCCGAGATCTTTGATGGAAAAGAAGTTGATCCTTCCATTCAGAAACTTGCTGGTAAAATCAGATTCAGCGATATGACTTTTCGCTATTCCAAAGCAAGTCCAAATATTCTGGAAAATATCTCTTTCCAGATCGAAGCGGGTGAAACGCTGGCAATCGTGGGTAAGACCGGTTGTGGAAAATCGACCATCATTGAACTTTTGACGCGTATCTACAACCCACCCAAAAACACGATCTTTCTCGATGAGCGCGAGATCTATCAAATTTTACTCAAAACACTTCACGAAAATATTATCATGGTACCTCAGGAAATTTTTCTTTTTTCCCAATCTGTGCGCGAAAATATTAAATTGGGCAAACCTGAAGCTAAGGAAGAAGAAATTATTCAAGCCACCAAAAATGCACAAGTTTATGAAGATATAATGGATTTCCGTTATGGCTTTGATGCAGTCGTGGGCGAAAGAGGTGTCACTCTCTCTGGCGGGCAAAAACAGCGCATTGCGATCGCTCGTGCACTTTTGACCGACCCCAATATTTTGATCCTCGATGATGCTCTTTCTGCCGTCGATACAAAAACTGAGAAAAAAATCCTGTGCAGTCTGATCGATATCAGAAAACAAAAAACAACGATCATTATCGCTCACCGCATTTCTTCTTTGCAACATGCCAATAAGATCATCGTTCTGGAAAACAACAAAATTGCAGAAACAGGTGATCATGAAAGTCTTTTGCGCCAGAATGGTATTTATAAAGACATTTATGAAAAACAGCAATTGGAAGAGATGATCAAGGAACAAAAATGAGACGTGGTGTAGTCGGTTTTTCCGAAGATGATATTCAGGCAAAGATCTATGACAGCGATCTTTTCAAACGGCTGGCTCGCTATCTGAAGCCCTATCTCTTCCATGTCGTCATCTCTTTTATCATGCTCATCTTTATCACCGGAAGCGAGCTGGCAAGACCAGCTTTAACAAAATTTGCCGTCGATGAATTTATCACAGCAAACACCGATATGATCTCTTTTCCCAATAAAACAGCAAAAGCTAGATTTGTGCAAAAATATGATAAGATCAAATTCCATGAATATGAAGATCAAAACAAGTTCTATATCACATTTTCCAACAACAAAACAAATTTTATCGCCGAAGCTGAACTTAATGAGCTGAAAAAGAAAAAGCGATATTTCAATAAAATCGTGCTGATCGAAAATAATTCTGAAAATGCCAAACTTCTGAAAACTGTCGATCAACAAAAAATTTCTCCTGAGTTATTTGCCATTCCTGCCGTAAAACTTTTTCAAATGAAAGAAGAAGGTATTCTCACAAAAGAACAACTGCGCTCGTTACAATCTCGCAATATTCACAAGTTGCGATTTTATGGGGTCATTCTGTTTGGAATAATCATCCTGCAATTTTTCGCCTATTATTTACAAATATATATGATAAATTTCGCTTCCCAACACGCTATGTTCGATCTGCGAAAAAGTGTTTTCGCCCACGTTTCCAAAATGCCGCTTTCTTTCTTCGACAAAAATCCGATCGGCAGATTGGTAACGCGGGTCACGAACGACGTCAGAACTCTGGACGAAATGTTCAGCAATGGCCTTATTCAGTTGCTACAAGAATTTTTCGTTTTGACCGGAATTATTGTCATGATGTTGATCTTCAATTGGAAATTGGCGCTGATGACGTTCACGATCTTGCCTGTAGTGATTTTTCTTTTCCTCGTTTTTATGCGGAAAAGCCGCAAGATTTACCGCGAAGTTAGAAAACGAGTAGCTCAGATAAATGCAACTCTGGCAGAAGATATCGCTGGTGTGAAGATCATTCAGCTATTCAATCAATTCAAAAGGAAATGTCAGGATTTCTATCAAATAAATCTGGAATATTATCAGACTTCTATTTCGATGATGAAGATCTTTGCCTTTTTTCGGCCACTCATCAATTCCATGCGTCGCGTGGCACTCGCCGTCATTCTCTGGTATGGTGGCAGTCGCATTCTGGATAATATGATCTCGCTTGGTTTATTCATCGCTTTCGTCAGCTATCTCGATAGATTTTTTGAACCGATCAATCGTCTCAGCGAAAAATTCAATATTATGCAGGCAGCAATGGCAGGAACTGAAAGAATTTTTGATCTGATGGATAAAAATCCTGAAAACTACCAGGTCGAAAATAATCGTTGTCAGGTGGAATTGCAGGGCAAGATCGAGTTCAAGAATGTTTGGCTGGCATATAACGACGATGATTTTGTGCTGCGAGACATTTCCTTCCAGATAGAAAAAGGCGAGAAAGTAGCTCTCGTTGGACATACAGGTTCTGGCAAAACATCGATAATCAGTCTTTTGGCAGGTTTATATCCGCATCAGAAAGGAGAAATTTTGTTGGATGGAAAAAGTTTGAAAGAATATTGTCTGGAAGATATTCGTAACAATATTGGAATTGTTCAGCAGGACGTCTTTCTCTTTTCTGGCACAATCAAAGATAATATTATTTTGAATAACCAAAAAATCTCTGATGCTGAAATACAGCGTGTTTCCGAATATGTGAACGTGGCGAAATTTATCGAAAGTCTGCCCCAAAAATATGAAGAACCCGTGATGGAACGTGGTTCGACCTTTTCGGTGGGACAACGTCAGCTTATTGCTTTTGCACGTGTTCTTGCCTACGATCCGGCAATTTTCGTTCTGGATGAAGCTACTTCCAATATCGATACGGAAACCGAATTACTGATCCAAGATGCTCTCCAAAAAGTGATGGCAAACCGCACTTCTATCATCATCGCTCATCGCCTTTCGACCATTCAACATGTCGATCGCATCATCGTTCTGCACAAAGGACGCATCGTGGAAGAAGGCAATCATCAAGAGCTGCTAAAAAAAGGCGGTTTATATTATCATCTTTACAAATTGCAATATGAATAAATTCAAGATCATCAAATCGAACTTCTCATCGAAAAAACTTCCTAATAGATCAGCAACCAGATCGTTAAAATCTGTATCTTTTACAATTTAATACTGCATCTCGATCCTGATCTCCTGTTCTGTTGATTCCAGAATAAATTGCGCATCTTTAAAACGTGGTGGTCCAAATCGAAATTTATTGTTAGAAAGTCCAACTCCTTCTTTTGGTTTTGGAAAAGGAAACTTACGGAAATCCAGTTCATTGTTTTCATTCGCATCGTGAATGACCTGCACAGCATAATCTTTGGAAATTTCCAGCGAATCGATCTTTATAGTCATTTTGGATGATAGCTTGGTCACGATTTTCTGACGAAAAACTTGTTCTGGATTGTTCCAATCATTTTCATCATTATAGATATTGATGATGATCTGTCCTTTTTCTTCGATCTGGACATTTTCTAACTGGATCGTTAATATTCCCATTTCAGCGAAGAGTCCAAAAGCAAGGAACAATAAACCAAAAATACAAACAATATTTTTCATAATCTACTCATTCAGATAGAAATAGACGGCTCCGTCATTTTTCCCATCGTTGATCTCGCTAAAAAAATTCTCGTCCATTTCCAATTCAAATTCTTCAGGATCGAGATATTGTGCGGTGATCTTCACTTTGTTATCGTCATAAACGCGGATCTTCGCATAATTATAGATGAAACCACCGTGATTGATCAATTTCGCTTGGGAAAAAGAAACGAAAGCCTGCTGATTTCCGATCGACATCGGTGCAAAATATTCATAAACATCGATGCTCATTCCACCGATAGCATCGGGTGAGCGTTCTTGAACTTCGTTATGAGCAATCAATTGGCAATCACCATAATGCACGACGACACGGACGATCTCACCCGAATTCAAAGCCTGCATTAATTCATCAAAATTTTTCAATTGTTTTGTCTTTGCCAACAAACTGAGACTTATCAAAATCATTGCTAACACAAAAATTTTCTTCATTTTTCCTCCATGTTCTATTATATCTTGAAATTTTTTGGGGAAAGTTATTCGTCAAGTTCCTCATTTCTTTCAGGTGATTCGGGAAAAACCACTTCACCTTCTTTCAGCTGGATTCTAATCGCTTTTTTCGTTTTTAAAATGGTCGATCCCTCCTTTTCCCAAGACCAATTTCCTTTCATATTGGCTGGCAAATATACATTTCCCTCATTCTCTATCTTCAGCTCGATACTCATATTTATGTTTTTTACCAACTGGAATTGATTCTCTGCATTCAATTCGGTAAAAAATCCATCTTTTTCCTGACGATAATGAATAAACAGTGTATCATTGCGCACAAATTCTGTGAAATTATGATCAATATCGCTTTGTGGAAATCCAAATCCATGAGCAGAAAAATTGATCTGAAAATTATTTGTAAACTCAATTTCCACATCTCCCTGAAAAATTTCTAATTGATAATTGATCGCATCATATTCTCTTTTTTGTAATTGAGAAATAATATTTTTTTTCTCCTCAAAGGGAGTCGCAGTCAGCACACCAATGATCAAAAAAATAATCAGGATCAGAATGATCAAATTTAGTAATTTCCTTTTCGGATCGGGGTGAAAAGAACTTCTGGGAAAAATGTTTTTATCCAATTTGAAAAGATAGAAAAAACCAGCAGCGGTCAAATAGACAAGAATTCCGGACAAAATTACATCACTGGCGAAATGTCCACCTTGAATGATCCGTGCCATTCCAATCAACAATCCATAGACTATTCCTCCAAAAAGAAATAAATATGACAGGATTCTTTTTCTTTTCCGCAAAACAAAATAAAAAGCCATAAAATAAAATCCCATCGAACAATGCCCGCAGGGAAAAGATTTTCCCTTACTTTCTGGATCGATTTCCAACAATTCTTCATAGGAATATTTACCACCAAATTCTGTTATATTGCGCGGTCGCGGTCTGCCCCAATTATCTTTCAAAATCGAATTTATCAACAAGCCGGGTCCGATTATCATAACTAAAACTAAAAAAAGTGAGATCAATTTATAACGATAAAATTTAGCAAAATTGAAACTGAGCGCAAAAACTACTAAAGAGAGGACTGATAAGATCAACGCCGGTAAATTACTGTAATGATAGAACCAATTCCAAGGTGGTGTTTCTTTGAGAAACCAGCCAGTTTCAGAATGGAAAAACATCCGCTGGACAGTAAGATCAATGTTTATCAAGCGAAATAAAATCACGCTTAAAACTGCTAATACAAACAGAATTATGAGATCTAACTTTTTTGTTAAAGACAATGACATTATCACTCCAAAGATTCAGACATTTTGAGAAATTGCTCAAAGCGGCGAATAATCGTCAAGAAGATTTATCCTTGACATAGATAACTCATTATTTCATAAATAATTATAGTTCGTTAAAAAATGATAAAGGAGATAATTTATGCAAGAAGGCGTAATTTTTCAAAGACGTGCTTCCGGACTTGTTCGGGAGCTTTCCTGGTTCGATGTTTTTATCTTTGTCGTTGCTGGTCCAGCTGCTTCAGGAGTGATGTTCTATTCTGTCTCTACAGCTGCTGATTTTCCTGGTGCCAGTTTACCACTGGCATTTTTGTTTGGTTTAATCATTTTCCTGCCGATAACTTTGCTGGTTGCCATCAATTCTGCCACGATGCCGCGCTCTGGTGGCTTATATATCGGAGTAAGTCGCGTGCTTGGTCCTACCACTGGGTACATCAGTGCCTGGTTATTATTTATCGGCTATGGAATTTCCAGCGGTGTGCTGGGTTATCTCGTCGTCGGCTTGATGGGTTCGATCTTTTCTACCGCAGCACTCAGCAGCGGGGTCGGCTGGCTGGCAAACGTTGGTGCTGCAATGCAAACCACCATCTGGCAAACGATCGGAGGAATAATCTGGGTAATTCTGTTCTGGTATATTGCATACACAGGTATTCGTAAAGTTAAGAATATTATGCGTGTTGCTTTCTTTATTCCCATGATCGGAACAATAATCACAATATTCTGGTTTTTCCTTTCTGGTGGAACTGCAAACGTGGCAAAAGCTTTTAATCACACCTGGGGTTCTGGAATTTTTGAACAGATCAGTGCAAAAGCTATAGAACTCGGTTGGGCACAATCGACTTTTTCCTTCTCTGCTACAATCGGTGCACTCATCGTGGTGATCTGGGCATATCAAAGCATCACTATCATAAATTATGCCGGTGGTGAGATCAAAACTCCCAAAACGAGTATGGTTCGAGGTTTTATGATCGGAACTTTCTTTGTGGGAATGTTTTACATGATAATTGTATGGTCGGTATATTCCGCTTTCGGCGATTTCATCAGCAAATACGATTTTCTCTACGATAATAATCCCGAGCTTTTACAAAACATTTTGGGTGATAAAGTGCAACCTTCCATTCCCTTCTTTTTTATGTCGATCACGCGCAATATCTGGCTGGGACTGGTTATTTCCATCTCGATCGCACTCTGGTTCGCCAATTCGATTTTACCCGGTTTTCTGGCAAATTCCCGTTTGGCTTTTGCCCTGGCAATGGATAAATCTTTTCCCAAAACCCTTTCCAAAGTAAACCGTCGTACTGGTTCACCTACAAATGCTGTTCATCTGAACGCTTTCTTCTGTGTGATCGGAGTTCTAATCATGACGCTTTCCGTGAAAGTTATTCTCTCGATCCTGCTTTTCACATCTTTCTTTATTTTTTGGACTTTTGGGCTTAGTGCAATGCTGCTGCCCTATCACAAACCAGAGATCTATGATCGTTCACCGGTTAAATGGGAAATACTGGGAATTCCTGTAATGACTATCCTGGGAACTTTCACCTTTATTGCCGGCTGGTTTTTCCTCTATCTCTCCATGGAGAATTTCACACCGGTCATTATGCTTACTCTTATCGGCGTGATGGTAATTGGATTGATCGTCTTTCTGATCCAACAGCACAAAAATAAAAAAGCCGGTATCGATTCCAGCAAGATATACTCAGATATTCCACCGGAGTAGGGGACGATTATGGCTAAATTATTCTTTTCTGTGGACGTGCACGGAGCAAACAGCGTCTGGCGTAAATGGCTCAAAGTTCCAAAAATGCATGACGTCGATGCTCTCTTATTTTGTGGTGATCTAACTGGAAAATCACTGGTGCCGATAATTAAACAAAAAAACGACAAACACAAAGCTTTCTATTTTGGAAAAAATTGGACTTTGAAAACCGATAAAGAAGTCGATGAAATGGAAAAACGCATTCAAGATGCTGGAGCTTACACAATGCGTACTGAACGGGACGAGATCAAGGAACTTCAGCAAAATCCTCAAAAAGTGGAAAACTTGATGCTCGATATGATCAAAAACAGACTCGATAACTGGATGCAACAATTGCTCGATAAAATCGATGTTAAGAAGATCGATGCTATTGTGATGCCTGGGAATGACGATGACTACCTGGCAGACGACGTGATAAAATCCTATCAGAATGAAGGAATTCAATGGTGTTTGGATAGCGTTGTAAATGTGCTGGGAATTCCTATGATCAGCCTCGATTATGTGAATCCAACACCGTGGGATACGCCTCGCGAAGACAAAGAAAAAGGCATGAAAAAACGCATCAAAAAATTAGTGAAAAAACTCGATGATCCTACCCGGTCCATTTTCAATTTTCATGCACCACCATACGGCACAATGCTTGATCTGGCTCCCGAATTAGACGCTAATAAAAAACCGGTAACTGTAGCTGGACAAGTCAATTTCGTGCATGTCGGCTCAAAAGCTGTCTATAACGCGATCGAAAAATATCAGCCTCTCATTGGTTTGCATGGACATATACATGAATCCTATGGAAATGATAAGATCGGAGAAACTCCAGTTGTCAATCCAGGTTCTGAATATGGTGAAGGAATTTTGCGAGGTTACATCATAGAGATCGAAGAACACACTATCAAGAATTTCTGGAAAGTGGAAGGTTAATATGGGAACACCCTTTATACCAGAAAAGAAAAAACTAACTCCTGAAATTCTGCAAAAACAGGAAAAAAAGTTCCGAGCATTGCTTGATCTTTTTATGCAAAAAGCAAAGGAATTCGACTGCACGATTAGAGTTATTGGTTCCATCGCCTTTCGCATCAAGGCTCCGGAATATTCCTATATCGAATACGAAAATGAACGCTATCTCACCGATATCGATTTTGTAACATACAAACGCGATATCCTCAAAGTTCAAGATTTATTCTTTAGCATGGGCTGGCAGGAAGATCAAGGAGTTCTGCGCTTGTTCGGTGATAAACGGCGAATTTTCTATCACCCGGAAGAAGACCTGCATTCCGATATTTTTATCGATAAATTGCGCTTTTGTCACGAAGTAGATTTCCGCAAAAGACTGGAAATAGATAATCCCACCATCAGCCTGATCGACCTGATCCTGGAAAAACTGCAGATCGTACAGATAAATAAAAAAGACCTGATAGATATCATGATTCTATTACGCAAATACGAAGTTGCCTCGAAAGTCAAAGATAATGATAAGATCGATGCATCGCATCTGGCAGATATCTGTGCAAGAAATTGGGGTTGGTGGAAAACAGCGACCGGAAATTTAGAGAAAGTGAAACGCTTTTCTGGTGAATATCTAAATAGCGAAGATGCTCAGATCATAAAGGAAAAGGTGGATATTCTTCTGCAAAAAATCACTGAGCACAACAAAAGTTTGAAATGGAAATTCCGTTCACTCTTCGGCGAAAAATTCAAATGGTATAATGAAGTGGAAGAAGTGAAAAGATAAACACATTTTAATTCAGGCAGAACTTCCTTCCTAAAAAAGCTTGAAATAAATCGGGGAAATGTATTTTTGCAAAAAATTTTCGAGGTAAAAAATGCAAAAAATCCTTTTTTCCATGATAATGATCTTTTCTCTTTCTTTTGCTGAAACAGAAAAGATGAATCAGCTCACACCAGAAGACTATTTAGATGAAGCAATCTCACTGATCCGCAATAATGCTTTGTATGCTGATAATGTTGATTGGGAAAAGGAAATTCCTTTGGCCAGATCGTTGCTCCAATTTTCTACGACTCCGAAAGACACTTATCCGATCATTCAAAATCTTTTACAAAAATTGAATGATAACCACAGCTTTTTCCGTAACCCATTGCAATATAAGAAGAATAAATTCAAAAAAGTAAAAAACAATCCTCGTGTGGAAAACAAAAAAATCCAAAACTTCGGATATTTGAAAATTCCCGGATTATATGGTTATATGACTTCTGAGAACCGCAGATATGCTCGAGAAGTTCAAGAAAAGATCGCCCATTTGGATTCTAACAACGTGAAAGGCTGGATAGTCGATCTGCGCGAAAATAATGGTGGAAATATGTGGCCAATGATGCTTGGACTGGCTCCGCTACTTGGTGAACGAACTTTGGGCTTTTTGAAAATGAAAGATAAAGAATATCGCTGGTCACTGCAAAAGGGAGCTGTTTTAATGGATACACTTTCTGTCTTGACTTTGGAAGATCTTGCTTATTCGATCAAAACGCAAAATTTTCCAATTGCTGTTTTGATCGGTGAAAACACATTGAGCTCCGGTGAAGCGCTGGTGATCGCTTTCAAAACAAGACAAAATACAAAAATATTTGGCTTGCCCACGCGCGGACTTTCTACCGTGACCACTTCCCACAAGTTGGCTGATGATGCACAAATTATCTTAGTTGAAGGGATTTATCTGGATAGTGATAAAAATGAATATGGCGGAAAAATCCAACCTGATGTTTTTGTAGAAAATGACGTAATCACTGAAGCTGTGAAATGGTTGCAAGAAAAAATTCAGTAGTTCTTTTTTCCATCAAAATTTTCCAGATCTTTCTCCAATCGCAAGCTGATATCTCAGATTTTAAAAAAAAGGGGATTTTTTCAACTGACTCTGTTCATTTGCGTGAGAGCTGCATAATGCGATCGAAACCATTTAAGTCATGAAAGACAGCAACATTTTGGAAATCCTGCTTATGTGCGATTATTTCTATTTTGTGAGCCTGTTCTGCTCCGATCTCAAAATAGATCTTTCCATTTTTCTGCAAAAAAGATTGTGCTTGTTGCAATATTTTTCGATAAAATTTCAGACCATTATCTTCCGCTAATAAAGCATTTTTCGGCTCATAATTTTTTATTTCTGGTGGCAGTTCAAGAAATTCCTTTTCCGAAATATAAGGTGGATTAGAAACAATGAGATCAAATTTTTTAGAGATATTTTGGAAGAGATCAGATTGGATAAACTTGATCTTTGCGTTATTCATTTTTGCATTTTCTCGCGCTATTTTCAGAGCTTTTTCTGAGATATCGCTGGCGATGATCTGTGCTTTGGGAAAGGCTTTTGCCAGATAGATCGCGATCGCACCAGACCCTGTTCCCAAATCCAAAATTGAATTTAACGAATTGTTATTTTTGATGATCTTTGCCACCAAAAGTTCTGTTTCTGGACGGGGAATGAGCACAGCAGAATTTACTTTGATGGGAAAATCATAAAATTCCGTTTCACCAAAAATGTATTGAAGAGGTTCTTGCTTGATCCTTCTCTGAACAGCTTGTTTTATTTCAAATTGAATATTTTCCTGAACAATATCTTTGGAATGCAGATTTAGTTCCAGCCTGTTGATACCAGTAAAATGTGAGATGATGAGTTTGATATCGAACTGGGCGTTTTTGCTGCCAGCTTGCTGCAGCTTTTTTTTCATCTGTTCGGTCAATTTTGCAATGTTCATTTATCATAGAAAAATACTTAGTAAAATTTTTCAGAAACCCCGCACTCGCTTTATGATCTTTTCCTGAATGTTCATCGGAACTGTTTCAAATTTCAAAAATTCCATTGTGTAAATGGCTCTGCCTTGAGAAATTGAACGAAGTTTGGTGGAATATCCGAAAAGTTCTCGCATCGGAATTTCTGCCACTACTTCCTGTTTTTTATTTTGTGAACAAATGCGATCTATCTTTCCACGTTTAGAATTGACATCGCCGATAATATCGCCGATAAATTCTTCTGGCGAAATGATGCTGATCTTCATGATCGGTTCCATCAAAATCGGTTCTGCTTTTCGTAAAGCTTTATTTACGGCGATCGAAGTAGCAATACTAAAAGCTGTATCGCTCGAATCTACTTCGTTGAATTTCCCGCCAACGATCTCGATCTTGATGCGTTGAATAGGATTATTCAAAAGCGGTCCATCTAACAAAGCATTCAAAGCACTTTTCTCGATCGCATTCCAATATTCTTTGGGAATCGTTTCTTCAGCCACGAGATTTTCAAATTTATTTTCTTCTCCTGGCTCTAGATCACTCAAAGACAACGGAGTCAATTTTACTTCTACAACTGCGAAATGACCTTTTCCATCCATTTCTCTGATCATCTCGCCTGTCGCAGTTACTTCGTTGCGAATTGTTTCGCGGTAGGTCACATAGGGATTTCCCACATTGACATTGATATCGAATTCTCTTTTCAAACGATCAACGATAATTTCCAGATGCAGTTCACCCATTCCTGAAATCAAAGTTTGTCCAGAATCCTTATCGACACTGACCTTGAAGGTGGGATCTTCTTCTTCCAATTTGCGCAAAGCGTCATCAAGATTATCCTTATCTGCTTTTGTTTTGGGCTCGATGGCAGAAGCGATCACAGAAGCAGGAAAAATGATTTTGGAAAGCAAAATATCATTGTGCGTAGAAGTTATCGTGTCGCCAGTTCTGATTTTTTTGGGACCTACCAAAGCAGCAATATCACCAGCCCGTAGTTCCTCAATATCTTTTGTTTTATTAGAATGTATTTGCAGGATCCGGGCTACTCGCTCTCTTTTCCCTGTGGTTTGGTTTACGATCGTATTCTTTTTTTGCAAAGTTCCACTATAAACGCGAATATAATTCAGTTTTCCCACATATTTATCTATTTTCACTTTGAAGACAAAAGCAGAGAATTTTTCTTCTGGTTTAGGATAGATCTCGATCGGCTTCTTGCTTTTTTTATTTATACCCGTTGTAGGTGGAATTTCCAGAGGAGAAGGCAGAAATTCGATAATACTGTCCAGAAGATTTTGCACACCGATATTTTTCAGCGCAGAGCCGGTCAAGATGGGCGTGAATTGGTGATAGCGTGTTCCTTTTTTAATCGCGTCTTTGATCAATTCTTCAGATATAGGTTTTTCTTCCAAATAATTTTCCATCAGTTCGTCATTATATTCAGCTATATGTTGCAAAAGTCTATCACGAGCTGATTTTGCAACTTCCATATACTTTTCCGGAATGTCTTCATTATGGAAATTGACACCCATTGTTTCCGCATCAAAATAATATGCCTGCATTGAGATCAGATCGATAATCCCGCAAAAATTACTTTCTCTTCCAATTGGTATTTGGATAGGAATTGCATTTCTGGTCAATCGATTATGGATCATATCTACAACATGCTCAAAATCCGCTCCAGTGCGATCCATTTTATTGATGAAGGCAAGGCGCGGTACTTTATAGCGATCAGCTTGATGCCAGACTGTTTCCGATTGAGGTTCAACGCCGCCAACGCCGCAGAATATGCCGATCGCACCATCGAGAACACGCAAAGAACGTTCGACTTCTGCTGTGAAATCAACGTGGCCTGGTGTGTCAATAATATTGATCTGCTTTTCTTTCCAAAAACATTTTGTAACAGCAGAAGTGATTGTGATACCACGCTCTTTTTCCTGTTCCATCCAGTCCATGACAGCATTTCCGTCATGTACTTCACCCATTCTATGAATAATGCCGGTATAAAACAACATTCTTTCGGTAGTAGTTGTTTTACCGGCATCAATATGAGCAATTATTCCGATATTTCTTAGGAGCGCAAGGTCAACGGGCATTTCTAAATTATACTCTAAAGTGGGCAAAAGCTTTATTTGCTTCTGCCATTTTGTGCACCTCTTCTCTTTTGCGGATACTGGCACCTTCTTTTTTATAAGCGGCAAGCAATTCTGCAGCAAGACGTTCGACCATTGTTTTTTCTGAACGTTTTCGAGCAAAATTGATAATCCAGCGGAAGGCAAGTGCTTGTGCATTTTTTGGAGTCACTTCTGTCGGCACTTGATAAGTTGATCCTCCAATCCTGCGCGATATAACTTTGATCAGCGGTTTTACGTTATCAATGGCTTGATTAAAAACTTCTAAAGGAGGCTCATTAGTTTTTTCACCGAGAATATCAAGTGCTTGATAGACAATCCTTTCTGATAAACTCTTTTTCCCTTTTTTCAGAACAGTGTTGATAAAAATACTCAGATTCTTATCATTATATTTTGGATCTGCAAAAGTTTCGCGTTCGATCTTTCTTTCTTTTCTAGCCATTGTTCATCTCCTATTTCTTCGGTCTCTTTGTTCCATATTTGGAACGAGATTCCACTCTATTTTCGACGCCTGCCGTATCCAAAGCACCGCGCACGATATGATAACGCACACCAGGAAGGTCTTTGACCCTGCCACCACGCACCAGCACGATGCTGTGTTCCTGCAGATTGTGTCCTTCTCCTGGAATATAGACAGTCACTTCATGTCCATTTGTCAAGCGCACTCTGGCAACCTTTCTCAGTGCTGAGTTCGGTTTTTTGGGAGTTGTCGTATAGACTCTCGTGCAGACTCCTCTTCTTTGTGGGCAAGAAGATAAGGCTCTATTTTTCTTTTTTTTCTTGATCTTCTTACGTCCTTTTCTAACTAATTGATTAATTGTTGGCAATTTTTCCTCCGTTTATTTTTTTAGAAATCGAGTATATCTTCTACTGTTTCTTCATCTGTAACTTCATGAGCAAGTTCTTTGATCACTTCTCCGATTGTTTTACCTTCGTTGATAGCTTTTTTGATCTTGCGGTTGTAATATTTCGTTCCTGTTCCAACTGGAATTCGATGTCCGATGATAATGCTTTCTTTCAAGCCTTCCAATTCATCGATCTTCCCTTCGATCGCTGCTTGTGTGAGAACTTTTGTTGTTTCTTGGAAGGATGCAGCAGAAAGCCAGCTATCTGTGAGAAGTGAAGCTTTGGTAATTCCCAGAAGAAGCTGCTCAAAAGTGGCTCCTTCGCCACCCTCTTCTTCGATGCGTTTGTTTTCTTTCATCACTCGAGATCTATCTGCAATCTCGCCTTCCAGGAACATTGTGTGTCCTGGATCAAGAATTTTTAATTTTTTAAACATCTGGCGGATGATGATCGAAATGTGTTTATCTTCGATTTTCACGCCCTGTTTTCGATAAACTTCCTGAATTTCATCCAGAATTAATTTCTGGGCTGCTTTGATCCCCTTTGCTTTTAAAATATCATGTGGATCAAGCGGTCCACCTGAAAGTGGATCACCACTATCAACGATATCGCCTTGGTGAACAATGATCCTTTTCCCAGGTGGAATTGTATATTTCTTTTCTGTGCCGTCGTCAGCTTTCACATAGATGATGCGACCTGATTTTGTCAAATCTCCGATGCGAACATTTCCCGCGATTTCCGAAAGGATTGCTTTTTCTTTGGGAATTCTTGCTTCAAACAAGTCCTGAACTCGTGGAAGACCACCAGTGATATCACTTTGTTTCACTGTGATCCGAGAAGTTTTTCCCAAGATATCTCCAGGATGAACATAGATACCATCTTCAGTTTCCACTTTCATGCCGGTGGGAATCGGGATCAATTCTTCTGTTCCATCATCTTTCAAAATTTTAAATTGAGCTTGTTTTTTCCGATCTTTCGATTCAATGATCGTGATCTCTCGCGAACCAGTAAGTTCATTAAATTCTTCTTTGAATGTGACATCTTTCTGGAAGTATTCAAATTTCAATTTACCTTGAGCTGTTGCGATCAGAGGATTATTATAATGATCCCAACTGAACAATTTTGTGTTCTTCACGATCTTCTCGTTATCTTCCACAAAAATCGTAGCTGCATATTCTACTTTATAGGTTTCCGCGACCAACCCATCATCATCAAGGATCTTGATCCTTCCCATGTGACTAATGGAAACAAGCTGACCTTGTCTATTGCGCACAACGTTCATTTTTTCAAATTTAACAGTTCCATCTGAATTGGATATTACTTCAGCCAGATCAACATCTGTGCTGGTTGTTCCTCCAATATGAAAAGTTCTCAACGTGAGCTGCGTTCCTGGCTCACCGATACTTTGCGCTGCTAGAATTCCTACTGGCTCACCAATTGTGACAGGTTTATTAGTACCCAGATTTTTGCCATAACATTTAGCGCAAATTCCGTTCTCTGCTTCACAGGTCAATACTGATCTGATCTTGACAGTATTGATGCCATGATCTTGGATTAATTTTGCTTTTTCATTATTTATGACCGTATTTGCTTCGACAATGATCTTGTCAGTGACAGGATCGATAACATCTTCAGCTGTTGTTCTTCCCTTGATTCTTTCCGAAAGTGATTCAACTATTTCCAAACCTTCTTTCAACGCTCCGATTTCAATACCTTCGATCGTTCCACAATCTTCTTGATTGATCACAGCATTCTGCGCCACATCGACCAATCTTCTGGTCAAATAACCGGCATCGGCAGTTTTGAGAGCAGTATCGGCTAGTCCTTTTCGGGCACCGTGAGTCGAGATGAAATATTCTAACACACTGAGGCCTTCTTTGAAATTTGATTTGATCGGAGTTTCGATCACTTCTGCTGCGCTTTCCGAAGAACCTTTTGAAGGTTTATCCATCAAACCACGCATTGCACCGAGTTGTTTGATCTGATCTTTTCCACCTCGTGCCCCTGAGATATACATCATATTGATGGAATTGAAACCTTTTTTGTCATTTTGTAACTGTTCCATCAAAACTTTTGTAACTTTGTCAGTCGTTATTTTCCATTTATCGATCACGCGATTATAGCGTTCTGTTTCGGTGATCTCGCCATTCATATAGCTATCGATTATCTTTTGTACATCCTTTTCTGTGTGACGAACAAATTTATTTTTTTCTTTTGGAGAGATTACATCGCTTGAACTAAATGTAATTCCAGCTTTTGTAGCGTAGCGAAATCCTAATTCTTTAAGGTCATCAAGAAATTCAGCTGTTCGGGATTGACCTACAGTTTCAAAGCATTCCATCGAAAGGTCATTGAGTTTTCCTTTGGTGAGGGTATAGTTGATGAAAGGCAATTCTTTTGGCAAGATTTGATTGAAAATAGTGCGACCGACAGTTGTCGTGATGATTTTTCCATCGATTAAAAGATTGATCCAGCTATGAATATCAATGCAAGATTTTTGTTGAGAACCACGTAAGGAATTTAGCTCAGCTTGTTCGTATGCAGCGATAACTTCTTCTGGTGAGCTGAAATATCTCAGTTTTTTGACATCTATTGGTTTTTCATCTTTCAGAGCTGTGATATAATAATTTCCCAGCACGATATCCTGATTTGTTGCCATCGCTAATTTGCCACTTGCTGGAAGCAAAAGATTTCTGGAAGAAAGCATCAGCACGCGCGCTTCCATTTGTGCTTCTTTGGATAAAGGCACATGCACTGCCATCTGGTCTCCATCGAAATCGGCATTATAGGGAATGCAGACAAGTGGATGCAATTCGATGGCTTTCCCTTCTGTCAGCACAGGCATAAATGCTTGAATACCGTGTTTATGAAGAGTCGGAGCTCGATTTAACAGAACCGGATAATCTTCAATAACTTCTTCTAGTATTTTCCAAATTTCAGGACGTTTTTTCTCGATCAATTTCTTAGCTGTTTTTGCTTTTTCGGCCTGACCGATTTTTTCCAATCTTTCGATCAAAAATGGTTTATACAATTCAATCGCCATTTCTTTGGGAAGACCACATTGGTGCAATTTGAGATTGGGACCAACGGTAATGACGGAACGTCCCGAATAATCCACTCTTTTTCCCAAAAGATTTTGTCGGAAGCGACCGCTCTTTCCTTTTAATTGATCTGCCAGTGCTTTCAAAGGACGATTTCCTCTTCCTTTCACTGGTCTTGATTTTCTGGAATTGTCGATCAGTGCATCGACTGCTTCTTGTAACATGCGTTTTTCGTTTCGGAGTATGACTTCTGGTGCGTTAATATCCAATAATCCGCGTAAGCGATTATTTCTGGTGATCACACGGCGATATAGTTCATTGAAATCTGCTGTTGCAAATCTTCCACCTTCCAATTGCACCAGTGGGCGCAAAGTTGGTGGTAGCACAGGCAAAACTTCCAGAACAAGCCATTCTGGTTTATTCCCAGATTTTCGGAGTGAATCAACAACCTTCAGACGTTTGATGTTTTTTTTCTTTTTCTGTGTCGAAGTTTCCATTTTGATCAGTGTTCGCAGATTCATCGATTCGTCTTCAAGATTCAGGTTTTCCAAAAGCACTTTTACCGCTTCAGCACCCATTCTTGCATCAAAATCTTCACTGACGCGATCTCTGATCTCATAATATTCATCGACGTCTATCAGATCTTTTTTTTCATAATCACTATCACCAGGATTCAACACAATATAGGATTCATAATAGAGGATCCTTTCCAACTTTTTGACGGGCATATCCAACAGTGTTCCGATCACGCTGGGCAAACTTTTGATGAACCAGATATGAGCAACTGGAACAGCGAGCTCAATGTGTCCCATTCGTTCTCTTCGCACTCGTGAAGTAGTTATTTCCACACCGCAGCGATCGCAGACAGTGTTTTTGAAGCGTTTTTTCTTATATTTACCACAGCTGCATTCATAATCCTTTTCGGGACCGAAAATTCTTTCGCAGAACAAGCCACCTTTTTCGGGTTTGAGTGTTCGATAATTGAGAGTGTCTGGTTTCACTACTTCACCATAACTCCATTTTCTGATGGCGTCGGGAGAAGCGATTTTGATCTTCACCTGATCATAATCTTCGATTCTTTTATCTCTTTTGATTTCTCTAATCACATTAACCCCCGTTAAGAGTTATTTTCGGAAATGAATTCAACATCAAAACAAAGCGATTTTAATTCACTGACCAAGACGTTGAATGATTCTGGAATACCAGGTTTTGGCGGATTTTCACCGCTCGTAATCGCCTTGAAGGCACTCGTTCTTCCATCGACATCATCGCTTTTGATCGTGAGCATTTCTTCCAGAAGACGAGAAGCTCCGTAAGCTTCCAAAGCCCATACTTCCATTTCTCCCAAACGCTGTCCACCATGTTGAGCTTTTCCGCCTAAAGGTTGTTGTGTGATGAGCGAGTAGGGACCTGTGGAGCGTGCATGCATTTTATCTGCAACCAAATGATTTAACTTCAGCATATACATAACACCGACAGTGACTCTTTCTTTGAATGGTTCGCCGGTTTTTCCGTCATAGAGCACCTGTTTTCCATCCAAGGGAATTTTTGCCTTTTTCATTGCTTCATTGAGGTCATCCAATTTTGCACCATCAAAGACTGGAGTTTCAATGGTTTGTCCCAGGATCTTTGCCGCCATTCCGAGATGAGTTTCCAATATTTGACCGATATTCATTCGAGAAGGTACACCCAAAGGATTAAGAATGATATCGATTGGTGTTCCATCTTTCAAAAAAGGCATATCTTCGATCGGAGATATTCGTGAAATGACACCTTTGTTGCCGTGTCTTCCCGCCATTTTATCGCCGACAGCGATCTTCCGTTTTTTAGCGATATACACCTTTACCATTTTTAAAACGCCCGAAGGCAGTTCATCACCGTGTTTCAATCTTTCACGTAATTTCTTGTAAATATTATCACTTTCTTCTTGAGCTTTTTTCACTTTCAGAATGATCTCATCATAGATCTGCGTGTTTTTCTTTTCGTTATCGATCAGATCATAATCCAGATTCAACCTTTTGAAATTGATCTTTTTAAGGTCTTTTTTAGTTATCTTCTTTCCAGTGGGTATGAAAAACATATTCGTTCGATTATCCACAATATTTCTTGCAGTTTCTCCAATGAGCAATTTTTCCAATTTATCGGAAAGAAATTTCATGATCTGCTTATCTCTGGAATTCTTTTCATCTTTGATCCGATTCAATACTTCTTGTTTTCTCTCCTGATCTTCAATTTCATGGAGTTCTTCAGAACGAGTGAAGACTTTAACGTCAATAACAACACCTTCCATACCAGGTTTTGCTTTCAAAGAGCTATTTGTGAAATCCCCAGCACGGTCGCCAAAAAGAGCTCGCATCAGATTCTCTTCTGGGGAAGGATCAATATCAACATTTTTGGGGGTTATTTTTCCTACAATGATATCACCCGCCAAAACCATTGAGCCGACGCGAATTATTCCTGTTTTATCTAAATTCCGCAAAGATTTTGTGGGAACATTTGGAATGTCGTATGCTAATTCTTCTTTGCCATTTTTCATTTTACGCACCAGAATTTCGTGTTCTTCGATATAAACAGAAGTGAGTATATCTTCTCGTGCCACTTTTTCGCTCAAGATGATCGCATCTTCATAATTATAGCCATACCAGGGCATAAAGGCAACCAACATATTTCTACCCAACGCTAATCGTTTATTCACAATTGCCGGTCCATCAGAAATAATATCGCCTTTTTTGACTTTTTGCCCTTTTTTAACAATTGGTTTCTGATTGATCGAAGTATCTTGATTTGTGCGCGAAAACTTTTTGAGATAGATCCTTTTCAGCGAATCAATATCCAGAATATTGTCATCTGGATTTTCCCGTTCAATATCAATATATGAGCTGGTGACTTTTTTCACGACTCCATCATAGGGCGCGATCGCAGTCAAACCACTATCTTCTGCCAAGATGCTTTCTGTTCCAGTCCCGATAATCGGAACTTCTGGATTGATAAGAGGAACAGCTTGTCTCTGCATATTAGAGCCCATCAAGGCTCGATTTGCATCATCATGTTCGAGAAAGGGTATCAGGGAAGCAGAAGCCGAAACGATCTGCTGCGGGGAAACATCCATAAAATGAACATTCTGTGGCTGCACTTGAATGAATTCGCCTTTGCGGCGAGCAAAAACAAGTTTGTCAGTAATCTGCAGATTTTTATCGTAATTCACATTCGCTTGTGCAATTGTATATTTATCTTCTTCAAAGGCATCCAAATATTTAATTTCTGAGGTGATCATTCCATTTTCCACTTTGATGTATGGTGTTTCCAAAAAGCCAAGTTTATTCACAATGGAATACATAGCTGGAGAAGATATCAATCCAATATTTGGACCTTCGGGTGTTTCGATCGGACAAATCCTGCCATAGTGAGTGTAATGGACGTCTCGCACTTCGAAACCAGCTCTTTCTCTGGTCAAACCACCTGGTCCCAAAGCTGATAATCTTCGTTTGTGCGTAATTGCTGTGAGCGGATTTGTTTGTTCCATATATTGTGATAATTGGCCGGTCAGGAAAAAAGATTGGACAACAGCGATCAAAGCGTTGCTATTGATCAGGTCATGGATCGTAACTTCATCTGGATTTGCGATAAACATTCTTTCGACTGCCGTGCGTGCTACGCGAGACAATCCAATATTATATTGTTCTTCTAATAATTCACCAACAGTTCTAACTCTGCGGTTGGCAAGATGATCAATATCATCGATCGTATCTTCTTCTTTAAAAACTTTGATCAAATGATCTACGATTGCGATAAAGTCTTCTTTTGTGAGGATGTGAGTATCTTCATCAATATTAAGACCGAGACGGCTGTTCAGCTTGTATCTTCCAACTTCTCCCAGATTATATCTTCTTTCATTGAGAAACATTTTTTCAAACAATTCTTGGGCGATCTCAAAAGAGGGTTCTTCGCCTGGTCTTATCAAAGTATATATTTTTTTGAGTGCTTCTTCCTGATTTGTGGTTTGATCTTTAGCAATAGTTTGTTCGATTATCTTTCGGGAAAGTTCAGAACTTTCTGAGATCACGGATATTTCTTCCAGACCAGCTTCTTTAATAACTTCAATCTCATCTTCGCCGATTTCAAAGGCTGCTTCATAAACGACTTCGCCGGTTTCTTTATCCATGATATCGCTGAACAGGAATCTATCTTTGGCATTATCCGTTTTGATCTTTTCTTCTTTATAAAAATAATTTCTCAGGTCTTCATTAGTGGATAATCCGATAGAACGCAGAAGAACTGTAGCGGGCAATTTTCTGCGGCGATCGATAAGCACGAACATCGCATCCTGATTATCCATTTTAAATTCCAGCCAGGAGCCATTGTAGGGAATTAATTTGGCAGAGAACAGCATTTTCCCACTCGTATGTTTTGTTTCAGAAAAAAATATGCCGGGAGATCTATGCAGCTGGCTGATGATAACACGTTCTGCTCCGTTGATGATGAAAGATCCTTGTTCAGTAATAAGAGGTATTTCACCCAGAAAGACTTCTTGTTCAATCGTGCTTTTCACACGTTTTTCATTTGTTTCTTTAAGAATATCTTCATCATAGATCGTCAATCTCATTCTAGCTTTTACTGGTGCTTGATATGAGAGATTTCTTTCAATACATTCTTCGGTCGTGTATTTTTCTTTTAATACAACGTAATCAATAAATTCGAGATGATAGAGACCTTTTTGGTCTTCTAAAGGGAAAACCGAAGATAATATTGCTTGTAATCCGATATTTTTTCTTTTTTGGGGATGCACATCTTTTTGCAGAAATTCATTGTAAGAATTGACTTGCATAGAAAGAAGATTTGGAACAACGACGGTGGGAATACCAGATTCTTCAGCCTTTTTCTTTAATCGAGAATAACTTTTAATTTTCAAAAGCATCACTCCTTTTTTATTAAAAAGTGAAAATGAACAGAATTAGATAACGAGCTTGATAGCGTAAAACGGAAGTGGAATTTTTTCCACTTCCGTCAAATAATTATTGATTTACTTGATCTCTACTGTAGCTCCAGCTTCTTCTATTTGAGCCTTGATCTTTTCTGCTTCTTCTTTTGGAATAGCTTCTGCAACTGGATTTGGTGCGTTATCCACAAGTTCTTTCGCTTCTTTCAACCCTAATTTGGTAAGCTTTCTCACCACTTTGATCGTTTGGATCTTTTTCGCACCTGCGCCGGTCAGGATCACATCAAATTCTGTTTTCTCTTCTTTTTCTTCTTCTGCTGCGGGCGCGCCAGCGGCAACTGCAACCGGAGCACTTGCTTTCACATCAAATAACTCTTCCAATTCTTTCACAAGGTCAGAGAGTTCGATCACACTCATTTCCTTGATAATATCGATAACCTGTTGTTTTTTATCAGCCATTTTATCCTCCAGATATAATTAATTTTTTTCAGATTGTTTTTCGACTATAGCATCGACCGTTCGGACAAATTTTGTCAGGATGCCATTCAGTGCTCCCACAAATCCTGTTATCGGAGCATTAAATCCTTGTAACACCATAGATAAGAGTTGTTCTTTGCCAGGTAATTTTGCTAACTCCTGCAAAGCTTCTATATCCATCAGATTTTCATTTATCAAGCCAATTTTAAAAGATGGAAACTCTTTATCTTTTGTCACTTCTTTTTTAAAAATTGCAATTTCTCGAGCTGGTGCTACTTCATCATCAGCACAGGCAGCAATTGCGGTTGGACCCTTCAAATACTGATCTAGGTCTGTTATTCCGATCTCATTTAATGCGATCCTCATAAAAGTATTTTTGGAAACGAAATATTCCACATTTGCCTTACGCATTCTGTTCCGAAGCTCATCCACTTCTTCGATGTTGATCCCTTTATAATCGACAAGCACTATAGACTTTTTATCTTGTAACTTTGCTTTAAGTTTTTTTACTTCTTCGATCTTATAAGGTTGAATCATAATTTTCTCCTACTTCCTTGCTTCTTTTCTAGCAGTTGCCACGTCGATCTTGATGCTTGGTCCCATCGTGGAAGTGACTGCCATGGATTTGATATAAGTTCCTTTCAAGGCGGCTGGTCTTTCCCTCAAAATCTGAGAGATGATGGCTAAAAGGTTTTCTTTTAGCTTTGGAGCATCAAAACCTTTTTTGCCGGAAATAATATGCAGATTGGAAAATTTATCGACACGATAAGTTATTTTTCCACCTTTTGCATCATTAACCGCTTTGTCAATTTCCATAGTAACAGTTCCAACTTTAGGATTCGGCATTAAACCTCTGGGACCAAGGATCTTTCCCAGACGACCGATCTTACCCATTAAATTTGGAGTAGCGATAACGACATCGAAATCCAACCAACCGGAATTGATCTTTTCGACGAATTCATCGACTCCAACAAAATCGGCACCTGCTTCTTTAGCTTCGTCCGCCTTTTGGCCTTCTGCAAAAACTAAAACACGTGATGTTTGGCCACTTCCATTTGGTAAAACTAAAGAATTTCTGATTTGTTGATCAGCTTTACGAGGATCGACGCCAAGGTTCATATGAAGTTCAACTGTTTCGTCAAACTTTGCAGACGGCAATTCTTTGAGAAGTTTTATTGCTTCGTCCAAATCATATTTTTTCTCTTTATCGATCATCTCATGAGCCTTTCGGTACCTTTTACTAGCCATTTACACTCCTTCTTGATAATCTCCTGCACGATTGCAGTAATAAACTATTAATCTTCGACTACGACTCCCATATTGCGTGCTGTTCCTTCGATCATGCGCATCGCCGCATCAATATTATAGGCATTCAGGTCTTCCATCTTGATCTGTGCGATCTTCTTGATGGATTCTTTGCTGATAGTGCCTACTTTGTTGCGATTGGGTTCACCAGAACCTTTCGCCAGACCGGCTTCCTTTTTGATCAAAACAGCAGCAGGTGGAGTCTTGATCTCAAACGTGTATGATTTATTTTTTTTAACGTATATGATGACGGGAAAGATCATTCCCGGCTCATCTTTTGTCTTGTCATTAAATGCTTTGCAAAATTCTCCAATATTGATGCCAGCTTGTCCTAATGCAGGACCGACTGGTGGCGCTGGAGTCGCTTTGCCTGCTGGCAATTGAAGTTTTACTACATTCACAGCATCTTTCGGTTTTGCCATAATTATCCTCTATTTTAACATTTCTACTTGATCAATTCGCACTTCGACTGGCGTGACGCGACCAAACACAGTAACTTTGATAGTCAGTTTTTGCTTATCGTCATGAATCTTTTCCACTGTTCCCTCGAAATCATTAAAGGGTCCGGAAGTTATCTTTACCATATCGCCAGGAATAAAATCGATCTCTTTCTGATCTCTTTTTGAACGGTCTGCTATTCCCAACAAGCGATTTATTTCTTTTTGGGTAAGTGGTTGTGGCTTCTTGCCTGTTCCCAAAAAATGAGTCACGCCAGGGATTCTTTTGATAAAAGTGAAAACTTTCGGTGTCAGGTCTGCTTCGACAATGATATAGCTGGTAAATATCTTTTTTTCACGTTCCACTCTTTTGCCTTCACGAATATGGAAAGTCTTTTGGGTTGGGATCAGGACCTGCTTGATACTTTTTGCCAGATTCTCATCATCCTGAATTCCTTTTTCGATGGCTTCTTTTATTTTGAATTCGTGCGAAGCATAAGTGTGAACTACGTACCAACTCACTTTATCAACCTTTTAACAATAAATTCCTGATCAAAAAGCCAAATCCAGCATCTACTAATGATAGAAAAATGGCAACAAGGATGGACATAACAATGACCACTGTCGTGCCTTCTTTCAAATCATCTTTTGTTGGCCAGGTCACGTAAGACATCTCATTTTTCACATTTTTAAAAAATATCACAATTTTCTTAATCATTTTTTCACCTTGATCAAATGGCAGGCCCGGCAGGACTTGAACCCGCAACCCCTGGTTTT
Organism: Candidatus Cloacimonadota bacterium; assembly: GCA_018400535.1. Lineage (GTDB taxonomy): Bacteria > Cloacimonadota > Cloacimonadia > Cloacimonadales > TCS61 > TCS61. Next base: position 259 of record JAGYMQ010000079.1, on the reverse strand, counting down.
GGAGACCAGTGCTCTACCAGTTGAGCTACAAGCCTACCCAAATTTATTATCTCGTCTGTTTGTGTTCTGTACGAGCTCTGCAAGTGGGACAGAATTTCTTGTATGTCACCCTTTTCGGATGCGTTCTTCTGTTCTTTGTTGTTGTGTAATTTCTATTCTTACATTTCGTACATTCTAAAGTAATGATCTCTCTCATTGTATTTCCTGTTTATTCGTATATTTCGCTAACGACGCCAGCTCCGATAGTTCTGCCGCCTTC
>JAGYMQ010000078.1 GCA_018400535.1 Candidatus Cloacimonadota bacterium | reverse complement strand
GTCGTTCTCTTTTTTCTTTTCTTGTATTTTCTGCATAAGCGTAATCAGGTTTTCTCCTGTCCACTTATCACCTCTGATATTATCTATATCTAATTGCGATATTTCGTCATAGTATTGCTGGTTCAATCTATACATAATGTTGTTTATGTGCTCATTCTCTGATGCCTTGACCTTTTCTTGTTGCATTGTTTGTTGATTTATCGCTTTCATCCACTGCATAACTCCAGAGAGTTGTTTGTTTGTTTGTTGCGTTCTTTGGTCGTCTAATCTTCTGATTAAATCTCCAAAATCTAAATTTTTAGGCATATTATCTCCTACCTATTGGGTATTGTATCAATCGACGTCGAATGCTTTTTGCCATGTTGGTTGTGTTGGGTCTTGTATCAATCGACGAAGAATGGTGTTGTGCCATGTTGGTTTTGGCCATGTTATTTGTTCCCATGGTGGTTGTATTTGCGATGTTGATTGTGACCATGTTGATTGTGTCTCCTGTGATTGTGGCAATGTTGGTTGTGGCACCTGTGGTGGTGGTTGCGATGATTGTGTGAAATAATTTTCCAAATAGCTTGTTGCGTCGCTGAAGTTTCCGAGCGATGATTGTAGCCCTACTTGATTCATTACCTTTTGCTGCTCTTCTGCTGATAATTCTGCAAATTGTTCTCCATATTTTCCCATCGTATCGGCTAATTTTTTCCCTTGTATTTGTGGAATAGCCGAAGCTACGGAAGTTGCTGTGCTAACGAGTCCTTCCGCCATCATCATCGGGTCTGAATACTCTTCTGAGAATACTCTGTCTATGTTCCCTTGCCCAACTCCTGCTCCTGCTGCCGCTGTGCCCAATCCAGATCCGATACTTGCCCCAATACTCGTTCCTATTCCTGGCGCAATAACTGTCCCCACCGCTGCACCAATCGCTGCTCCACCTAATTTTACCCACGATCTGTTCTTTGCTTTTTTCTCTTCTTTTTCTTTTTCTTTCTGTGCTTCTTCCAGTTGTTTTGACTTTACCGTTAATTCTTCAATCTCGCTGCGCAGCAGATCTTTCCTGCGGGCGTTCTCTTGATAGATGGGAACTGCTGTCTGTAGGTATGCGTTTGAGGCCGCTTGCTCGTTTTCTTTCTGTAACGAATAGATGGACGAGGTGGGCAGGTTTCTCCTTCTCATTAATCCCTCTGATTGCGATTGTATTTTATTTATGTTTTGCGACACGTTCGGTATTGTAGCACCAATGTTCGATAGTCTACTTGTTTTTGACCTTATTAAATCTTCGTAGGGATTATACATTAAAACCTCCAGATTATCTGCAATCCTATATTCTTGCTTGATAATGCCGTTGCCATCAAGGTAATTTTGTCGTAAATGTTAATGCCCGCTGACAACAACATAATATCGTGCGTCATATATCCTGCACCAATTACTGGTTTAATTTCTTTCTTCTCTGGTATTTTTACGGGAATTTCTATGGTTTTTTCTATAGTTGGGATGGTGATCGTTGTTGAATCTATTATGGTAAAGCCATCCCTGTAGCTGTATTCTATTGATAGTTTAGTTCTTAAATTATCGTCATCTATCACATACTCTGTTCTTGCAATCGTGTCATTTTCGGTGTATTCGATTATGGTGTTGTCTATGATGACAGTGTCTATGATGGTTTTTGTTTGGAACACTGTATCTATTGTGGTTATGACTGGGATAAATGGATCCTCTTCCATTTGCCCACCGTTTTTGGCGATGATCGACATACCAAAGGCTATGATCCCAGCCAGTATGACAACTTCTGCAATGACGATAATTATTGTCGTTTTCATTTTTTATTCTCGATGTATTTTTGCCCAGTCTTGCCAAGAACTGTC
>JAGYMQ010000077.1 GCA_018400535.1 Candidatus Cloacimonadota bacterium | reverse complement strand
ACGTTCACGCGGCTACGTTCCCAATCCAATCTTGATCAAGAAAAAATTGCCAATGATCTTGGGAGCAGGTGCAGAGCTGAAATTGACTTTTGCACTTTCTAAAAATGACCGCATTTATCCTTCACCTTATATTGGCAATCAGGAAAGTAAAGCAACTGAAGATTTCTATCGAGAAGTTTTGGAAAAATATCAGAACTGGTTCAAGATCAAGCCTGAAATGATAGCTTGCGACTTGCATCCAAACTATTTCACAACGAATTTTGCCAAAAAATCTGGGTTGCCGTTTTTTCAGGTTCAGCATCATCACGCACATATTGCCGCGGTTATGGCAGAAAATCAACTGGAAAAAGATGTGATCGGAATCGTCTATGACGGAACAGGTTTTGGCAATGATGGAAATATTTGGGGCGGAGAGATTTTTCGAGCAAATCTGGAAGGTTTTGAAAGAATTTATCATCTGAATTATATGCCGCTACCCGGCGGTGATGCAGCGATCAAACATCCGATCAGGATCGCCTATGCATATTTGCGTGAAATCGGCGAGAATACAGAATTACTTTCCAATATTTCTAAAGAAGAAAAAACGATAATAGATCGGCTTCTGGAAACGAACGCCTATCTTCATCAAACTTCCAGCATGGGCAGACTTTTTGATTGTGCTGCAGCAATTTTGGGTCTTTTCCCCGAAATCACTTTTGAAGCGCAATCAGCGATGGCTCTGGAATTTTTGTGTGCGAATGAAAATATGCTTGATCTTCCAAAATATCCTTATGAAATTTCGGAAAAAACGATAAATATCCGTCCGCTGATCTCAAAATTGGCAGAAGATCGGTCGCGAAAAATTTCTCCCAAGATCATTGCCAGCAAATTCCATCACACAGTTATTGATTTCACGGTGCAGGCTGCTCTCAAGATTAGAAAAAAATATCGATTGAATGACGTCATTCTTGCTGGTGGAGTGATGCAAAATGGTGTTCTCTGGCGTTATTTGCAGCAAGAATTGCGGAAAAAAAACTTTACAGTTTACACACCAAAATCTCTTTCTCCAAATGACAGCTCGCTCGCTGTTGGACAGATCATGGTGGTAGCAGAACAAAAATAGAGAGGAAATATTATGTGTCTGGCAATTCCCGCAAAATTGATTGAAAAAAAAGGTGAGATCGGAATCGTTGATCTGGGTGGAGTGAACAAAGAAATTTCACTCGCTTTTGTTCCCCAGATCAAAGAAGGTGAATGGGTCCTTTTACACACGGGATTTGCTCTGGAAATAATTTCGGAAAAAGAGGCGCAGGAAACGATCGAATTATTGCAAGCGGCTTATGGAATTAAATAATTTTCGTGATCCCAAATTGATCAAAGAAATAATTGCAGAACTTTCAAACTGGCAAAAACCGATCAAATTGATGGAAGTTTGCGGATCACATACGATGGCAATTGGACATTGGGGTATCAGAAAATTACTTCCGAAAACCATCAAATTACTTTCTGGCCCAGGTTGTCCAGTTTGCGTAACGCCGCAATCAATAATTGACGCTGTTTTGCAGTTGGAAGATGTAACGATCGTAACTTTCGGTGATCTGATGCGTGTTCCTGGTTCCTCTTCCAGTCTGGCGGAAGCAAAAAGCCAAGGCAGAGATATTCAATTGGTCTATTCTCCTCTCGATGCCTTGAAATTTGCGGAAACAAAAGAAACAGTTTTTGTGGCGATTGGCTTTGAAACAACCATTCCCGGCATTGCACAGACAATTCTGGAAGCGAAAAAGAAAAACCTGGAAAATTTTTCTATTCTATCATCTTTGAAAACAATCCCACCTGCCTTAAAAGCTCTATTACAATCTCAGGATATCAAGATCGATGGTTTTATTTTGCCCGGTCATGTAAGCGTTATTATCGGGAAAAAAGCTTTTTCTGCGCTTCCCAGGAAATACGGGATCGGCGGTGTGATAACTGGCTTTGAACCGCTGGATATTTTTATCGGGATAAAAACGCTTACAGATCAGATCAGTGAAAATATTCCTCAAATCCAAAATAAATATTCTCGCGTCGTGAAAGATGAAGGAAATATAACAGCACAAAATATCATTAAAAAAGTTTTTGTGACGTGTGATACGGAATGGCGTGGATTGGGAGAAATAAAAAATTCTGGTTTGAAATTAGGAGATGAATATCAGCAGTTTGATGCTTTTCAAAAATATCAAATTTCCTTAAAACCAACCAAAGAACCTGAAGGCTGCCGTTGTGCTGACGTTTTGAAAGGTAAAGCAATCCCACCTGAATGCAAACTGTTTGGAAATTTATGTACTCCAACCAATCCAATCGGACCTTGTATGGTTTCGGGAGAAGGAAGCTGTGCAGCTTATTACAAATATGAAAGTTGAAAAAAATGAAATAATTTGTCACTCCAAGCAAAATCGAAGGAAATAATAATGAGAATTGACAAAATCACAATTGGACACGGAAGCGGTGCAGGATTGACCAGAGAACTGATCAATTCTGTTTTTGCCAGCGAATTCAAAATTACTTCATTGGATGACAGCGCAGAAATTGGTAAAAACATGGTTATTTCCACAGATGCGCACGTGATCAGTCCGTTGTTTTTTCCTGGTGGTGATATTGGAAAATTAGCGATCACAGGCACGATAAATGATGTGGCGATGAGCGGAGCGATTCCCAAATTTATCGTGGTAGCCTTCATTATCGAAGCAGGATTTCGTTTCTCCGATCTCAAAAAGATCGTTTATTCAATGCAAAAGGAAGCAGAAGCTGCGCGAGTTCAGATCTTGGGTGGTGATACGAAAGTCGTGGAAAAAGGAAAAGCTGATGGAATTTTTATTACGACAACTGGAATTGGTCAATTTGTAGAAAAAAACAAACTTTCTGCGAAGAAAGTCCGTAATGGAGATAAAATATTAGTAAACGGGAACTTGGGAGATCACACGATCGCTCTCATCAATCTGCGGCAAAAGCTGGAACTTTCTCCCGCTCCGCGAAGCGATTGTGCAGCATTAGATAAGCTGGTGCAATTGATGTTGGAAAATGGAGATGTCAATTTCTTGCGAGATGCAACGCGAGGCGGTGTGGCAACGATCTTGAATGAGATCGCTGAAGAAACTAAACTGGGTATCATCCTTGACTCCAAAAAAATTCCCGTTAGTTCAATCGTAACTTCGATCAGCGAACTTTTGGGTTTAGATCCGCTCTATATGGCTAATGAAGGGAAATTGGTTGCTTTTGTTAAAGATGATACAAAAATGCTGATCTCCAAAATGAAAAAGCACGAATTGGGTAGAAATGCAATTGAGATCGGCGAAGTTACAGATGAATTGCAAGGCGTTTATCTGCGCACCGAAATTGGTGGACTGCGACCACTTCCGATCTTGGATTCTGATCCACTTCCACGAATCTGCTGATTTTTTTACGGAATGATCTAATAATTTCTCATTGAGATCGAATGAAATGCAATATTTATTGACAATAAAAGCAGTTTATAGATTTGAAAAAATATGAATAATAAATTTCGTAAATTCCTGATTTTTATAGGAGATGTGGTTCTGCTGTATGCTGCTCTGTATATCACTTTATACGTGAGACATATGAGTAAGCCAGATTTATATTATTGGAAACTGCACATCACTCCTTTTTCTCTCATTTTCCTTTTTTGGTTGTTCATCTTTTATATTTCTGAACTGTATAACCTCAATTATGCTATTAATAATCGCAGATTTTATCGTTTAGCTTTGCAAAGCTTCGTTATTTGTGGGGGATTTTCTGTGCTCTTTTTTTACACGGTTCCCCGCATCAGCATTGAACCCAAAACCAATCTTTTGCTTTTTATGCTCATTTTTGGATTGTTGTTTTTTTTATGGCGAAATTTCTTTAATTGGTCATTAAAAGCCTATCTACCAAAGGATAAAGTTGCGATCATCGGTTTTAATGATCAAGTCAAAGAAATGCTGAAGGAATTTCAAGGAAAGAAGCAATTCGGTTTTGACATCAAATTTATTTATTGTCTTGAAAAAAAAGAAGTGCCAGAATTTAAGACGATCAAAATTTATCATGAAAATAAAAATATCAAAGAATTGATAACGAATTTGCAGATTTCCACGCTTATTCTCGCTGTTGATCCGGTTTCATCAGAAAAATTAACCTCGATGCTTTTCCAATGTTTATCTTTAAAGTTGAATTTTGTTAATTTCACTCATTTCTACGAAGATATTACTGGAAAAGTTCCGATCAATATCATCAATAAAACTTGGTTTCTGGAAAATCTGGAAGAAGGGAATAAGAATATTTATGACAAATTCAAACGATTGACCGATCTAATTCTCGCTATTTTCTTTTTCCTCATCTTTTTCCCTGCCTGGCTCTTTATCGCGCTGATCATAAAATTTGAAAGTAAAGGCTCGATTCTTTTCAAACAGATCAGACGTGGAAAAAACGGAGAAAAATTTACAATCTACAAATTTCGCACGATGAAAGTGACCGATAATTTTGATCCGACAGAGATAAATGATGAACGTATCACGAAATTTGGCTCTTTTTTGCGAAAGATCAGATTGGATGAAACTCCGCAGTTGATCAATGTCATTAAAGGTGATATGAGCTTTGTTGGTCCTCGACCTGAACGCCCGGAACTGATTAAAAGCCTTGAACAAAAAATTCCGTTTTATAATGAAAGAATGCTGATCAAACCAGGAATCACCGGTTGGGATCAGGTCTCAAATGAATATCATTCTCCCGAGCTGGAAGATACGCTCAAAAAGCTGCAATATGATCTATTTTACATCAAAAATCGTTCTTTGCTACTTGACATATCGATAATTCTAAAAACAATTAGCACAGTTTTTTCTCATAAAGGTAGGTAATTATGAAAATCAAGTTAATCCTGATAATAATGTCTTTCGCTGCTTTTCTAATTGGATTGCAAAATTGGCAAGCTTTCACGAATACAAATCATATCTCTGACCTGACGCAATTTGAAGAAAAATTGTATCTGGCTAGCTGGGGTGGATTGATGATCTATGATCCATTGTCAGACGAATTTGAGCAAGTTTATACAACACTGAACGGATTGAGTGATAACAATCTGCGAGCGCTGGAATATTTTCCTTTCAATGATCAACTTTTATTGGGAACTGCTACGAGCGGTCTGGATAGATTCGATGGCAGCATATTTGTGATGCCCATTTCTGAAACACTCGGGTTGGCTGATAAAAAAGTCAATGAAATTGTGCAATATGATTCTCTCCTTTTCATCGCCACAAAAAGTGGTCTCAGTGTTTTTAGAGAAGAAGCTTCGCTTTCCTTTCCATTGCTGTTAAATAACTATGATTCTTCCAATCAACTAGCAGCTGATAATATCACTGCGCTGGCAGTTGCCAATTCCGGTCATCTTTTTGTAGGAAGCTACAACGGACTGGATTATGTTCACATTGATTCTCTACAGATAGATTCTGCCTGGCAACATCTTAATAACTCAAATTCTTCTTTACCCAGTTCTGAAATAAATGATATTGCTATCTATCAGGACATTGTATTAGTGGGAACAAAAAGAGGGATAGCTTTTTCCTGTTTTCCTAATCTGAATTGGATCATCAAAGAAGAAGATTTTTTCCAGAATGAGACGTCCTCTCTTTTTCCTGTTTTTATCGATTCCGAATTTAATTTTTGGTCAGGAGCAGGTTTCTGGAGCGAAACTGAACAAAATGTTATAGACTCGACGAATATCGCTCTTTTTCGATTCAACGATCAAACCACTTCTATACCAGAATCTTTTTCAAAAGATGAGCTTGGCTTATTTGAAACTGAGATCATGGGAATGGAAGAGATCGATAAGAAGATCTATTTCTATACCTGGGGAGAAGGATTCTTCTGCTATGATCTGGAAACTGAAGAATGGACTTCCAAAAAAGAAGCAAATTGCCTGAATTCCAACCTTGCTACAGAATTGGAACTTGATGCAGATAAAAATTTATGGCTGGCAAATGGACAGTTGGGAGTTTTTAATGAAAGAGATTCTCGCGGAATTTCTGTTCTTGAAGACGAACACTGGCAGAATTTTACAATTTACAATTCACCCTTGCAAAATAATGATATCATGAATATCGAGATCGATGGAAATGACCGAAAATGGTTCGGTTCCTGGGGACATGGTTTTTCTCGTTATGATGAAAATAATGATAACTGGGAAATATTTACCGCCAATCAATTAACCGGATTGAGCTCAAATTCCATCAGTCTGATCGAAAATGGTTTGGATAATAATATGTGGATCGGCTCCTATCCCAATAATATTGTTGTGATGGATCAAAATGATGTTATAATCGACTCTTTTGAAGTTTTTGAACCTGCTGCTGCCTTAGATTTTTCTGATTTTCTGAATGTTCATATTGCAGAAGAAAAGATCGTGTTTGGAATGCGATACAACGGAATCCGTATCTGGAATCGTCTCAGCCGTCCGCAAAATAATGGTGAATATTGGATCAAACCGCCTTCCGTCGATATTGCCACGACTCAAGTATATGATATCACTTCTCGCCGCAATGATTTTGGAACAGAAGAAATCTGGATCGCAGCTGGTTCAGGACTCTATATGTTCGATGGAATTGACTGGTTTAAATATGGAACGAGTATCAAGAAAAAAGTCTGGTTGAATAATAGTTGGTATGGAAGCGAAGACAACCCCAATCCTGAATATTGGTATTATGAAGGTCAGGAACGGCTGTATGGTTCACAAAGTACATATCCGACAGCGCTTTTTGTTGATCCATTCAATCGTGTCTGGATAGGCACAGCTACAGCTGGCATCACGATCTTTGATGTGGAAGAAGATACGTTCACAAATATCACGATGGATAATTCTGCGCTGCTGGCAAATATTATTAACGATCTGGTTTATAATGAGATAACAGGAATTCTTTATATTGGCACGACAAATGGATTGAATACTGTCGAGATCGGCATTGCTGAAGAGCAAAATACAGAAACTGAATTGAATGAAGTGATCGCTTTTCCTAATCCCTTTTATCCCGAAAAAGATGAAACTTTGAAGATCAAAAATCAAACTGCTATCACGATGCCGTTGGGAAAAACAAAATGTCGTATTTATGATCTAAATGGTGAATTGATCAGGATCTTGGACAAAGATATTTATGAACAATTCAGCTGGGACGGAACAAATGAAGCTGGGAAAGACTGCAGCTCTGGAATGTATTTTTTCTTGATCTCTACTGAAGACGGTCAGATCAAAAAAGGAAAGATCGCCCTCATTCGATAATGAAGATTTTTTACATCGATCCGAATAATACCACTCCCAGATTGAACTATCCACTAATTCGATCTTTACGAAAACGGAGAATAAATATCTCTTTTTTCACAACTTACGTGCCCAAGATCACAGATTATTATGAAGAAAACTATTATCATATCGCGGATTATTTTTTCTTCAAATATTCAAATCGGATCAAAATAAATTTTTTTCGGAAACTCATCAAATTTATTTCTTATCCGATATCTTTGAAAAAATTGCTGATAAAGATCAAAAAAGAAAAAGCTGATATTGTTCATTTTAATTGGTTGAATTTCCCTTTTTATGAATTTTTTTTCATCAAAAATTTACATGCAGTGAACGTGAAAATTGTGTTAACGCGTCATAATTATTTTCCTCATAACAAGAAAAAGCTGCGTTTGTTCGAGAAAAAGATCTTCCAATATTTTGATCGTATCATCTGCTTATCAGATTTTGTAAAAAATAAATTTACTCCAGAATTGCAGAAAAAGATCTCTGTCATCGAACATGGAAATTGCTTTGTGACGGAGATGAAAAAATTCCAACCACAAAAACAAAATCAAAATAACACTGCTCTTTTCGTGGGTTCGATTCGCGCATACAAAGGCATCGATCTTCTGATTCAAGCAATTGCTTTGCTGAAAAAAAATGATCAGTTACAAAATCTCAGATTTCGTATTCTGGGAAAAAGTTCAAAAGAATACGCTTCCCGTTTACACGAATTGATCCAGAAAAAAAAATTGCAGAAAAATATCATTTTGGAAAATCGTTATTTGAGCTACAAAGAAATGTTTGCTGAAATTCATGCGGCTGATTTTTGTCTTTTGCCCTATCACAGTGCTACCCAGAGCAGTTTACCTTTTCTTTTTGCAGCCTTGGAAAAACCATTTTTAGTTACAAACGTAGGAGGATTGAGTGAATTTATTTCGGAAGATTTCGCCCAGATCGTAAAGCCAGATAGCGAAAATATTGCACAGGGTATTTTGGAACTGAAAAAAAGAATGCTAACCATTTCCAGCGAAGCATTTCGAGATTTCAATGAAAAATTTTCCTGGCAAAAAACGCTGGCAAAATATCAACAATTTTATCAGGATCTTTTATGAACAAAGAAGATTATAAGAAAATCGCGGCAAGATGGATCGAAGCTGAAAAGTTACAGACCAGCAGTGCAGCTTCTCGCGCAAGATATCAACAAACTCATCAAAAAAGATTTTCTTATCTCTTTCATTTCATCACGCAAAAATTTCCTGCTGAAGACCTGGAAATACTTGATGTCGGAAAAAGTGAATTAACTTTGAAACTGGCGAAATATTATCGAAATATATCTACGCTTGGTTTTGCTCCTGAAAAGGATGAAGGCGGCCATACAGTGCAGGATAAAGATCAAATTCCTCACTTATCATTTGATTTGAACCAGGCAAAAAAAATTGATAGTTGGTTCAAAGCTGAATTTGATATCATCATTTTTTCTGAAGTGATTGAACATCTTTCGCAAGCGCCAGAATTTGCTTTGTTATTTTTCCATTATCTGCTAAAAAAAAATGGCTTTTTACTCTGCACAACGCCAAATGCAGCAGCTCTTTTTCGTCGTTACAAATTACTTTTTGGCTTTCAACCTTTTGCCAGGATCAGGTTTTTTAGTGAGAATCCTGGTCATTATCGCGAATATACAAAAAAGGAATTGATCGAAATGGGCAAAAAATGTGGCTTTGCAACAATCGATCATCGTTATCTTTCTTTCAATCAAAATTTGAAAAGCTGGAAAGAAAAATTTGTTGAAAAGATCTCAGCGCTCTATCCTGCCTGGAATTGGACTCAATTGATCTTGTGGAAGAAAAAATGACAAAACTCAAGATCGGCATTAGCGAAGAGAGTCCTGGCTGGAAAATAATTTTGCAGCAAATTGGAGTTGATTTTTCTGAAATATCTTTGCAAAGTAAAATTGATGAATACAACCTGCTGATCGTCAATGAATTACCTGAAAATGAAAGATTTCTGAACGACTGGCTTGCTCAAAACAGACCAGTTTTATGGGAAGCAAAATCCTTCGCTCGCTGGTTCGGCATTCCAGCAAAGAAGAAAAAGATAAAATTTTTGCAGATGAACAAAAGTTTTAGTGATCTCGGAATAATCGATTTCAATAAAAATTTCTATTACCCATCGACAAAATTTGTGTTTCCAGTAAACGAGCAATTTCTTTTCCGCAAAGCAAATTCTCTGATTATTTCTTTTTCTCTGGATGACGTGATCATCGATCATGCCAGTCGGAGAAAAAGATTTTTTGCAGAGCGCAAAGAATTACCATCAGAAATTGTTGCCCGAAATTCCAAAGGGAAAATTCGCCGTTTGATCGAAAGAATTATACAGATCATCCACATCGAAAATGATTTACCTTTCATCCAGAAAACAAACTATCCAAATCGCAAAAATGTTTTTATTTTCCGTATCGATACAGATTTTTCTTCAGAGCATAATGCACGCGAACTGCAAAAAATATGTCAGAAAAATAGCATTCGCGCCAGCTGGTTCATCGATACCAATTCAGTAAGAATGATAACGGAGATTTACAGCAAAATGTCAGATCAGGAAATTGGTTTTCACTGTGACCGTCATCTTGTTTTTCCTGATTATCAGCGAAATTATGAGAATATTCAGCAGGGTCTGGAAAAATTGCACGATGCCGGAATTGATGCGAGCGGTTTCGTTTCGCCTTTTGGAGACTGGAATTTCCAGCTCGCGAAAGTTTTGGGAAAATTCCAATTTCATTACTCTTCCGAATTCACACTCGCTCACGATGATCTACCTTTTTTTCCCTATCTGAAAGATCATTTTTCTGAAGTGCTTCAAATACCGATCCATCCTATCAGCGTGGGACGTTTGCGCCGTTCCCATTTTTCTCAAAAAGAAAAAATGCATTATTATCAGCGTGTCATATTAGAAAAAATCGCCAGCAAAGAACCGGTTATTTTGTATCATCATCCAAATCAACAGCAATTCGAACTCTGGTCAGAGATTTTTCGTTTCACAAAAAAAATGGGCTTACAAAATATTACGATGCAAGAATTCAATGATTGGTGGCGGAAACGACAGGATCAAGATATTCAATGTTCGCTGGAAAATGAGGAGCTTCATTTTATCACACCAGAACCAGACAATTTTCTGCAGATCACCACAAAAAAAGGTTGGACGATAATTCCCAAAATCGATGTTTCATTGGCTCAGATAAATTTTCAGGAACGACAAAGAACAAAAGGGAAAGAAAAAGCATCAATGCGAAAATGGAACTGGCGAGATCTTCTTTATGATATTGTATCGAAGCGAGCGAGGAAAAGACTATGAGAATATTTTTCAGCACTTATCAAGCAGTGAATTTTTTGAAAGGCGGAATCACTTACAAAGTCATTCAATTGAAAAAAGCGCTGTCCGAACTGGGAATTGACGTGCATTTTTTTGAGAGCTGGGATTTCGAGCAAAAATTTGGACGAAATGATCTTTTTCATCTTTTCAATGCAAATATCGGTTCCTATCATCTGGCTCAAAGCTTAAAAAATTCACACTTGCGCTACGTGGTTAATCCAATTTTTTTCAATCGCCATCCAGTCTGGAAGATCCGTTCATATCGGAAATTGGAATCTGTTGCCAGAGTTTTTTTAAAAGGGATATTATCTGATTTTCACATTACGCGAAAGATCTGCGACGAGGCGGAAATGATCCTGCCAAATACAAAAGCAGAAAAAGAAATTTTATTTAATGGATTGAATTTGCAGGCTGAGAAAATGCAAGTTATCGAGAACGGAGTGGAAAAGCGTTTTGCTGAAGCTGATCCTTCCCTTTTCCAAAAAAAATTTGGATTAAAGGATTTCATTTTATTTGTTGGTCATTTGGGTGCAGCGCGAAAGAATTGCCGAAAAATAATCAGAGCTCTACAAAACATCGATCATCCGAGCGTTATCATCGCTGATGTCCTCAATAATCCCGAAGGAAAATGGTGCGAAAGAGAGATCACGAAAGATTCCAATATGTTGCTTTTGAAATGGATTGATCATTATGATCCAATATTATCTTCAGCTTATGCTGCCTGCCACACGTTTATTTTGCCCACGCTATATGAAACGCCGGGAAGAGCAGCTTTGGAAGCGGGATTGGCTGGTGCAAATATCGTGATCACACCTTTTGGTGGCACGAAAGAATATTTTCTGGACCTAGCAGAATATCCCGATCCCAGTTCATTTCAGTCGATCCAAAAAGCGATTGAAAAATCTCTTGATAAAAAGCAGAATGAACTTTTGAAGCAGCACATTCTGGATAATTTTATCTGGCAAAAGATCGCAGCAAAGACCAGTCAAATGTATCAAAATATTTTACTTCAATGAAAAAATATTTTAGAAAAGCAGCGCATTATTTTGCTGGGAATCTTTTCAATAAGATCATTTTATTGATCTTTTTGCCGATTTTCACACGCTTTATGCTGCCGGCAGAATATGCCGTTTATTCCAATTTTCTCTTTTTTGTTGCTGTGGCGAATCTTTTTTATCTTTTTGGTTTGGAACAAGCTGTTCTTTCCTACTTTCATGAAAGTTACGAAAAGGAATATCGTTTCACGCTCATTTCTTCGATCTTTTTATTTCTGATTTTCATTGGAACTTTTTTCTCGCTGATCATTCTCGTTAATGCGAAATTTATCGCTGAACTAGTCGTCCGTGATCCGGCATATTCAAAATTGATCCCGCAAGTTGTTATCATCATCCTGACTGGCTGCATTTACGGCTTGACGCTCACAATTCTGATCATGATGGAAAGGTCTTTGAATTATGCTATTTTGGGTGGAATTAAAAACTTTCTTTTGCTGATCCTCTTTTTGTTTGGAGCACTGACAAAAAAATTTGATGTTAACACGGTTTTCAATTATATGATGATCTCATCAATTGTTTCAGTAATATTTGCTCTGGGGAATATTGGATGGGTCCTGAAAAAATTTTCCACAGCAAAAAATTGTTTTTTTTCTTGGAAGCTATTACGACCGCTTTTGAAATTTGGTGTTGTAATGGTGCCAGGAACTCTGGCAGCGCTCATCTTGCGCGTGATGGACCGTTATATGCTTACTTATCTCTCCAAAAATGGTCTGCACGATGCGGGGATTTATTCGACAGGTTATCGCATTGGGATGATCATGCAATTTTTGGTGACAATCGTCAGCTTGATCTTCGTGCCCTATGCGATGCGAATTGCTGAACAGCCGCAGGCAAAAAGAATTTATCGGAAGATCTTCAATTACTTTTTGGGATTGGGTAGTTTTTTGGCGATCTCGATAATTTTATTCACGAACGAGATTTTTGCACTATTCATTGATCCCAGATATTTTGAAGCGAAAAATGTCGTATTTGCTGGCGTGATCTCTGTTTTCCTGTTGGGAATTTTTAATATCATCAAAATCGGATTTTATATTAAAAAGGATGCCAAAAAACTATCTTTGTCAGTTGTGATCGGAGCTGTGCTAAATCTTTTTTTAAATTATCTTTTTATTCCCAAATATGGAATTTATGGAGCTGCTATCACGTCTATTATTTCCTATCTTTTTATCGTGATAATGATGTTCATCAGCGTCGAAAAGCAGATCAAGATAGGATTTGATCTCTGGAAAATATTTTTTTCGCTGTTACTTATTTTTGTGGTGACATTTTTCAGCTGGCAATTGCAAATGAGTTGGAAAATCACGCTATATAAAGTAATTGGAATCCTGATCATTCTTGTTTTTCTGTTTCTCAAACAAAAAAATAAATGGTTTAGATTTAGATCATTTTTTGGGCAAGAAGTTCAATGAAATCCAAAATTAGATTTTTATCATCTTTAGAAAATTTAACGAAAGCAGATCCTGCTGAAAAAATTTTCGTCGTGGATAAAAAAGTCTTTGCTCTGTATGAAAAAAAATTGAGTTGTATCTGGAAATATCGTCCAATTTTTTTATTTGAGGCAAAAGAAAAAAACAAGAGTTTATCATATCTGGAAATGATCTTCCATTTTTTTTTGGAGAACGAAGTAAAGCGGGAAACGATCATTTTTGCCATTGGTGGCGGGATCACACTGGATATTGCAGCCCTGGCATCCTCCATATTTAAAAGAGGTTGCCGTCTTATCTTGATGCCGACCACTTTTTTGGGAATGATCGACGCTGCTGTCGGTGGGAAAACTGCAGTCAATTTCCAGAACTATAAAAATTTGATCGGTTCATTTTATCCAGCTGAAAAAATTTACATTAATTTGGATTTTTTGGAAACTTTATCTTCACGAGAAAAATTGCAAGGCTGGGCGGAATGCGTGAAAATTGCTTTGATCGAAAATGGCGAATTGCTACAAACGATTTCTGCCAGCCAGAAGATCACCGAAAGTATTATTAAAAAAGCGATTGAGCTAAAATTATCATTTTGTGAACAAGACCTTTTTGATTCATCTGAACGACGGAAATTGAATTTGGGTCACACATTCGGACATGTTTTGGAAACTTTATCAGCATTTAACTTGTCTCATGGTGAAGCCGTTTCATTGGGAATGCGAGCAGCTGCTAAACTCAGTTATGAAGAAAATCTTATCTCAAAAATAAAATATGATCAGATAAATAACATTTTAAACAAATTTGATTTTCCAAAAAAGATGAAAAGCAAAATCTCGAATTGGAAAGAAAAAGCGCTGCGAATCCTGTATCAGGATAAAAAATTTGAAGAAAAAAATGTCGTAATTCTTTTTCAGAAAGAAAATGTCACTATCAGAAAAATTTCACCTGAAAAGCTTGTAACAACGTTATCTTCAATTGTGGATCAGCGTAACGATCTTTTGTAGCCAATTTGCATCTATCTCATCAAAGGCATTAAATTCACGACTGTCCACATCCAAAACAGCAATGATCTTTCCAGCAGAATTTTTTATCGGCACGACTATTTCTGATCGAGAACGATTATCGCAGGCAATATGATCAGGAAATTTTGTTACATCTGGAACGATTACAATTTCTTTTGTGTTAATTGCTTTCCAGCAAACTCCTTTATTTTTTTCCAGGATCAAACAAGCAAGACTGCCTTGATAACAGGCAACAACCAGATTTTCATCGATCAATTGATAGAAGCCGGTCCAAAAGTAATGTTTAAATTTATGGTGTAAAATTGCAGCGATCGTGCTCATTCTTGACAGAGGTTCATCAGTTTGTTCAAAAAGTTCTCTGAGCTGGTTTAAAATGCGCTGATATCTTTCTGCTTTTTTCTTTATCATTAGTTATCTTTATTAGTCAGGTCTTCGATGTCCCGCATCAAGAAAAAATTCAAAATGGTTCTGATGGCAATGATGGCAGCTAATTTTCCGATATCATTCCAGGTGGGTGCAATAACTGTTTTGATGATACTTGCTCCGATCAGGAAACCCAGACTCAAAGAAAAAGCGTGTCCAATTTCCAATCTACTTTCTTCGATCGCTTTTCTTGATTTACGTCTGGTGAAAATATCTTTCACAAAGATTCTGAGAGCTTTTATCATACCTGTTGTAATAACAATTATGGCAACTAAATGAGCGAAGTAAGCCAGGATCATTACTGCATTGCTGATTATTTTTTCCATATTTTTAGATAACTTCGATCAGATAGAGCAGTAGATTGAATCCTGCAAAAGCAAGCAATAGAAAAAGAATGATTATACCAATAATGATCAAGGCGCGGAACCGCCTTGTCTTGAATTTCACGACACGCCGTTTTTTCAGCACTTTACCATCATCAGATAGCACTCGGTGCTTTTTGGGATGTTTAACTTTTTTCATTTTTTAAAATACTGCATCAATAATATACATAATGAAATTAAAACCAATATAGGCCAGGAAAAAAAATACTCCCAGCACCAAAATTGTTTTCAACATTGAATCGGATGTCTTTTTCCTGCGTGTATGTCTGATCGGTTTTTTGACACGGACGATTTTCTTCACACGATGGATTTCCTTCTTTTTTTCCTTCTCCCCAGCCATAATTCCCTCAATCTTCCATTTGTAATTTTTTAAATTTTGTGGGCATTTCCTTTTTTGCTTTTGCCCCCATTTCTTCTAAAATTTTTACTCGATTCAAAATATTTCCTTTACCCTCAGAAAGTTTTTTCACTGCATCATCATAAGCTGATCTCGTGCGACTAATATTGACATCGATTTTTTTCATGTCTTCCAAAAAGCCAATGAATTTATCGAGTAGATCACCACTTTTTTGAGCGATTTCCAAGGCGTTTTTTGTTTGGTTTTCCTGACGCCAGATAAAAGCGATTGTTCTGAGAGTTGCCAATAAGGTGCTCGGACTGACGATCACGATGTGTTTTTTCAAGCCATATTGATAGATTTCAGTGTCTTGTTGCAAAACGGAAGCGAAAGCACCTTCGATCGGTAGGAATAAAAAGACAAAATCGGGTGAATTCAGTCGCTTGATGTTTTCATAGTGTTTTTTTTGTAGTCTGTCGATGTGAGATTTGACAGAATTATTGAGAGCTTTTTTATAGGTCTCGCGATGTTGTTCACTTTCTGCATTGATCATTTTCTCATAATTGATCAGAGAAACTTTGGAATCGATGATCAGGTGTTTTTCTTCGGGAAGATAGATTATCACATCGGGTTGCAGGCGACTGGAACCTTCAGAAAAACTTTCCTGAACTGTGAATTCTTCGCCCTTTTTCAATCCGGATTCTTCCAATATTCTTTCCAGAATTACCTCGCCCCAGTTTCCTTGCACTTTCACTTCACCTTTCAAAGCTTTAGTCAGATTTTTTGCATCATCACTGATCTTATGATTCAAATCTTTTAGATCTTTGATCTGCTGGATCAAGGAAGCATTTGTCATCCGATTTTTCTCGTTCGTATCATTCACTTTTTGTTCAAAATCTTTGATCTTATCGCGCAAAGGATTGAGAATTTGATCCAAATGGGATTTGTTTTGTTCGGTGAATTTTTGTGTTTTTTCTTCCAATATCTCATTCGCCAGGTTCTTGAAAGTTTCTGTAAATTTTGATTGGAGTTCTGCAATTTCTTCTTTTTGCTCAGTGAATTTGTTTTCCAGATTCTGATTGATCGTCTGTAATTTTGTGATCTCAGAGCTTTGTTGTCGGTCTAATTCGCGTAGTTTATTGATCTCGCTTTTTTGATCGCTGCTTTCTTGTATCAGCAGATCATTGCGTGTGGTCAATTCTGTCTTTTCTGTATTCAAGGAAGACAGCTTCTTTTTCAGAACTTGATTATGGATCAGATAAAGGATCACAAAAACAAAAACAGCTGCGATGATAACAGTGATAGGATCAAGCATAATAGCTTAAATTTTTTCTTCCAGAACGATCTTTTCTTTCAATTCTGCTTCTTCCAAACTTTCGATTTCTTTGATCGCTTTATTGATGAGAACGACACGTTCGCGGTATGGGATGAATGCGCTTTTAAATCCATTGATAATAATGTTTTTCACATCGTTATAATTTAAATTTAATTTTTCTATAGCCAGCATAAATTCGTCGGTCAAAGTTGTGCTGGATACAAGCCGATTATCAGTATTTAGCGTAACGCGCAAACCATAATCAAGATAAAAACTGAGTGGATGGCTTTGGATAGATTTGACTGATTTGGTGTGCAGATTACTTTTCAGACAGATCTCCAGCGGAATGCGATGATCATTCACATAATTCAAGAGATCACCGTCTTCGATCAGTCGTGTGCCGTGTCCGATCCGATGAGTGCTGCAATAATGCAAAGCTTGATGAATGCTGTCCGGTCCATAAGCTTCTCCAGCATGAACAGTGATATTGACATTATTATTTAAAGCCAGATAAAAAGCATCCATATGATCTTTTGCAGGATGATTATATTCTGCACCAGCAAGATCAAAGCCGATGACACCTTTATTTTTGTAGGCGACGGCGAGCTCTGCCAGGCGTAACGAAGTATCAGGATCCATATTACGAATACCGCAGATGATCACATAAGTTTTTATATTGAATGCTTTTTCTGCTTTGCGTAATCCATTGAGAACGGCATCGGATATGAGTGAAAGAGAAAGTCCTTTTTGGATATGCAAAATGGGAGAATAGCGCACTTCCATATAACGAATATTCTCTTTGGCGGCGTCTTCTGCCAGCTCATAAGCTACTCGTTCCAAAGCTTCTTTTGTCTGTAAAACGCTCAAAGTGATCTCAAAGGCTTTCAAGTATTCTTCCAGACTTTTACAATCATCATCGCAGCTGACGATCTTTTTCAGTTTCTTTTTATCAGTTGTGGGCAATTTGACGTTTTGTTCTTTGGCAAGGTCCAGCAAAGTGTTCAATCTCAGCGAGCCATCAAGATGGACGTGTAGATCAGTTTTTGGTAATTTTTCAATAAATTTTCGATTTAACTTCATATTTTATCCTTCATAATAATTATAAGAAACGATTTTTTTGATATCTTTTCTTCTTTTGCTTCGAGCAATAGTTTTCACCGCTTTGCTATAAATATGTTCCTTCTTGTTAGGATAGCCAAAGGGACTTATTGCCACAACGCGAAAATTTGCTGGTAGTGCAAGGATTTTCTTCACTTTTTTTTCTTTGAAAGCTGCCAGCCAACAGCTGCCAATACCAAAATTCCAAGCTGTCAACATCATTTGCTGGAAAGCGATAGCAACATCGACCAGATAATAATTCTGTTGATTAAGTGTGCCGCTTTGTGATGGATCTGCGCAGGCAGCGATTATCACGGGTGCGTTTTTGATAAAGAAATTCACTTTCCCGATCAAACCGTTGTGGAGAGCAAGTTGTTTCCGCAATTTTGTTTCGGTCACCACAATAAAATGCCAGCATTGTCTATTTTGAAAAGATGGAGCTATTCTTCCAGCTTCCAGAATTTCCTGCAAAATTTTTTCAGGAATTGATTTGGAGCTGAAATCTCTGATGCTTTTTCGAGTTTTGATTACTTCCAAAAATTCCATAAGCTAACAACTAATTTGCAGAATAGAGTTTAGGTAAAATATTAGAAAGCAACGCCGAATCCTGCTGTGAACGAATTGTAGTCACCAATGTTATAATCAGCATTGAGATGGAACATCCCCAGCTTGAAAGAAGAACCGATGGTGAGGCGATAATTGTTTTCACCTTCTAATTCAAAATTGATATTCATTGGATCGATATCATCTGAGATCAAGTATTGATAGGAAAATTCCATCGTAGATGTTTCATACATCAATCCAGCATAAGGTGTGATATTGAACATTTTCAGGCCAAATTGTTTGCTAACGTTCAGCCCAAAAGTCGAAGCTTTTGCCGTGATATAATTTCCCAGATCCATCTGTTGCGTGAAAAATGAAAGACAAACATCGATCGGTACAGGAAAGAAAATATAGGCTTTAGGATTATGCTGAATGCCGATTCCCCAATAATTGAATTCTCCTAATTCGTCACCAAGATCAAATGGCGGCAAATAACGGAAAGCCAGCTTCGTTCCATAAAGCGTTCCCACAGCGAGCTGCGGTGTGAAAAGGGGAAGCATGCTGGCATCTTCTAAAAGACCGGTGACCGGCAAGGGTATTGCTAAAGCTCCTAATGTCGACGTTGTATCTTGTCCAGTATAAGGACTAATATACTGAATATCATAACCTTCAAAGTCGATTCTAATGCTATCTTCAGCAGAACCAACAATGGTAGGACCAGACATACCTACAGTAAAATCCTGATTGATGATCCCATCGATTAAAATATTTTGCAATTCCGGAGTACCGGCAAAATCCTGTGTTAAGTATTTTTCTGCCTGAGATTCTGTGAAACGGAAATCTCCTTCCACGTTAAAATCTTTTGCATCATCGGGGAAAGTCGTTCCCATGAAGACCATTGCAAATTCCACATCAATATTAAGGAATTTTGATTTTGGTGCTTTATGAAACCAGCCGCCATTCAAATTTGTGCCAAAAGCTGAAACGATCGGACGAACATATTCTTTGGCAGCCTGACCTGAAAGTTCTTCCAGCGTTTGATCCAGACTTTTTTCTTCTTCAGCAAACAGGAAGCTAACAAAAACAAAAACAACAAAGAAACTGATCACTTTTTTCATATTTCCTCCAAACAATTTTTTTTACAAATTTTAACAGAGAAGAATAGATCATCTATTTTGTGTCAACCAAAAAAAAAAGATCCATTTCATTTTTTAGGATTTGGAAATTTTGAAAAATTTTAAAAAAGTATAGAAAAACATTAATATTGATTAAAACAAAATATTTCTGGACAAAGAAAGCGGGGATTTCTTTTTGTCACAAAATCAGTATATTACGGGAGTAAGAAATATGTTAGTTATGAGTGATGAACAAAACAACTCAGAGAAAAAGACTGCGCAAGATAAAGAGCAAATAGCCGAAGAAACCAAATCACAGGAAAAGCCAGAGACAATAGAGAGCGTGCAAGAATCTGAAGAACTTGAACAACCCACCACAGAAAAAGAACCAACCGAAGAAGTAATTGAAACAGAACCCAAAGAAAGCACAGAAGAAAAGCCTGAAGAAAATTCAACCGATGAAGAAAAAGAAGAATCTTTAGTAGATCCTGAATTTGAGCAGATGCTGGAAGATTCTCTGGCAAATATGCAAGAGCTGGAAGTTGGTGATAAGGTCAAAGGCGAGATCATCAATATCACAGATTCATATATTTTTGTAACTTTGGGTGGCAAAAGAGATGCTTATGCAGAAAAGCAAGATTATTTAGATAAAAAGGGTGAACTTCCCTATAAAAAAGGCGATAGTTTAGAAGGCTATATCGTAAAATATTCCGATACGGAAACAGTCATCGCCAAGAGCTTGATCACAGTAAATTTGAATGTTTTGCGAGAGGCTTACGAGGAAAAAATTCCTGTCAAAGGAAAAGTGCAATCGATCACGAAAGGTGGTTTCATCATTAATATATCTGGCATTCACACATTTTGTCCGATCTCGCATATCGATATCAAGATCGTGACAGAACCGAAACAATTCATCGGAGAGACTTTTGATTTTCAGATCATCGAGTTCAAGGATCGGGGCAATAATATTGTTGTTTCACGCAAGGTTCTACAAAAAAAAGAACTCGAGAAGAAGAAAAAGAAACTTTTGAAAGAGCTTGAAGTAGGCTCGATCGTAACTGGCAAGGTCATCAGGCTCACGAATTTTGGTGCTTTCATTGATCTGGGTGGTATAGATGGATTGCTACATATTTCACAATTTTCCTGGGAACATATTGATTCTCCTTCCGATATTTTGAATCTGGGTGACGAAGTAAAAGCGAAAGTGATCAAGATCAAAAAAGAAAAAATATCTTTGAGCATGAAAGCACTTCAGGAAAATCCTTTGGATAAAGCTCTAAAAGAATTAAATGAAGGAGATGTCGTCAAATGCAAAGTGCTTCGCAATTTACCTTTTGGCTCATTTGTAGAGATCAAAACAGGTGTGGAAGGTTTGATCCCGATCTCCGAAATGTCACACGGTCGTCGCATTGCCAATCCTTCTGAAGTTGTTGATGAAGGAGAAATGGTGGAAGCACAGATCCTAAATATCAATCAGAACGAGAGAAAGATCTCGCTTTCTTTGAAAAGATTGCAACCGAATCCTTGGGATAAGATCGCAGAAGAAGTTAAAGAAGGTGATGTGATCAACGGCATTATCGAAAATGTTGTGAGCTTTGGCACATTCGTAAAAGTAGCTGATGGAGTGACTGGTTTATTGCCTGCATCCAAAATGAAAGCAGCAAAATTATCTTTGAAATCCAAAAATGTAGGTGAGGAGATCAAATTGAAAGTTGTGAAAATCGATCCATTAGCTCGTAGAATTTCTTTAGAGCCGACCAATATGCCAGAAACCAGAAGAGAAAAAGATGGTTGGCAAAATTATCAGCAGCAAAAATCTAAAAAAGAAATAATCCGCGAGGATAATCCTTTTACAGATATTGAATTATAAATTTCCTTCTTTAAAAAATCATTGCCTGTTTTCTCATAAAACAGGCTTTTTCTTTATTCTATCTTGATTGGATTAATTTGCTTTAATAACTGGAATTATTTTTTTGGTTAGAAGATATTTTTTGAACGAACCGAAAAACAATTTTATCAAATTTCCGGTAACTCGTCTGTAAAGAAGGAAAAAAGTTTCTGCTCATCTCGGGAATCATTATTCCAAACCAAATTTGAAACAGTCAGACCCAGAAGTCTGATATTGCATTTGGGACCCAAAGTTTCCAGCAGCATTTTTTTCCCCAGATAAAAGATCGGTTTTTCTTTATCAAAAGGAATTTCAAGCGTTTTACTTCTGCTTATTAAATCAAAATTGGCATACTTGATCTTTAAAGTTAAAGTTTTTGCCTGAAAATTTTTTGCTTTCATTTCCAAGCTGATCTTCTTTGCCATTTTTTCCAAAATCTTTAGCATGGAAGCAATATCGGAAATATCTTTGCTAAAAGTGCGCTCGTGTCCCAAAGATTTCCTGATCCTTTTTGTTTTAACTTCTCGCTCATCTATACCGCGCACAATATTGAAATAATAACTTCCCACTTTTCCAAAATGTTTGATCAATTCTGATAATGAACATTCTTTCAAATTCTTTCCAGTTCGAATTCCCAATTCATTCATTTTTTTCTCGCTGGCTTTTCCAATACCGTGAAATTTTCCGATCGGCAAATTTTCCAGAATTTGATAGGCTTTATGCGGTGGAATGATGACCAATCCATCTGGTTTATCCAGATCAGAAGCGATCTTCGCCAGAAATTTATTGTAGGAAACTCCAGCAGATGCCGTCAATTTTGTTTTCTCCTTGATGCGCTTTCTGATCTCGCTGGCGATTTCTGTGGCAGAAGCCATATTTTTTTTATTTTTTGTAACATCAAGATAGGCTTCATCGATAGAAACGGGTTCGACGAGATCAGTATAATCAAAGAAAATTTCCTTGATCTGCTGCGAAGCTTCGCGATAGGCATCAAATCTGCCACGCACAAAGATAGCATGCGGACAGAGCTGATAGGCTTTGAAACTCGGCATCGCTGAATGAATTCCATATTTTCTGGCTTCATAGGAACAGGTGGAAACAACACCTCGGCTGTTCGGTTTGCCGCCCACGATCAACGGTTTTCCTTCATATTCTGGATTATCGCGAATTTCGACCGCAGCAAAAAATGCATCCATATCAATATGAATGATCTTTTTCATCATTTTGCCTGCACGATGGGAATGTCCTGCCAATTTGTTGTGTAATGTGGAGTTAGATGATCACGTCGCATCTGCCATTTTCTGGAAACTCCAGCAGCGGCATAGATCATTTTGTGATTGCCCATCTTTTCATTGATCTCGTCCATACAATCCATAACGATTTTGCGATGATCATCTAGATACGTGGGACGGAAAAGATCGAGTGGCGCTTTGGTTTGATGCGTGATCTCTGCCAGCATGATCCCGACTTTTTTATATTTATAGCCAGGACGAAAGATCTTTTTGAGAATTTTGTGTGTTGCGTGCAGGAAATCGGGAGTATAGGCAGAAGGAAGTGGTAAATGCAAGCTGGCATAATTGGCATATTGCGGTTCATTTTTGAACCGATTTGTAGAAAGGAAAACCATCAAAAGCGAGGCGACCTGTTTGTCTCTGCGCAATTTTTCCACAGCACGCGTGCAATAATCGGCGGCAGCTTCTTTCATTTCTTGAAAGGAGGTGACAGCTCTGCCGAAGGATTTGGAAGAAACGATTTCCTTTTTTGGATCAACATCGAGTTCCAGATCAAGACAGGGAATGCCGCGCAGCTCTTTCACCATACGCAATCCTACGATTGTCATTTTATCTTGTATCCATTTGTCAGGCGCTTTTGTTAGTTCGAAAGCATTGGTAATTCCATTACGACGCAGCATTTTGGCATATTGTCTGCCCACGCCCCAAATATCTTCTACTGAGATCCAGCGCAAAACTTTCTCGCGGTCAGGATGATCGCTAATGTCAAATACTCCTTCCGTGAAACGATGTTTTTTGGCAAAACGATTTGCTACTTTCGCCAGTGTTTTACTCGGTCCGATTCCCACAGAAACAGGTAAGCCTGTCCATTTTTTCACCATTTTTTTGATCTCTTTTCCATAATCTGTGAGATTCAAATGATCAAAACCGGTGAGCGAAAGAAAAGCCTCGTCAATAGAATATATTTCCAATTCTGGAGTGAATTGCGTCAATGTCTTCATCACACGGGCAGACATATCGCCATAGAGCGTGTAATTGGAAGAAAAAAGTCTGATATCAAATTTTTTGATCAAATACTTATTTATCTTGAACGCTGGTGTTCCTCTTTTCACACCCAATTTTTTCAATTCTGGTGAAAGCGCAACAATAATACCGTCATTATTGGAAAGAACGCCGATCGGTTTATTTCGTAAATGTGGTGCAAAAACTTTTTCACAGGAAGCGTAGAAACTGTTGCAATCCACCAGTGCAATTCTCTCTTTTGCCATTCTTCACCTCATTTTGTGGATAGCATAAGTTACAACGCCCCAGATATTAACTTCCATTTCTCGCGTGATCTCGATCGGTGTGAATTCATCATTATCGGGCAATAAAAACCATTTATTTTTTTCTTTGAAAAGACGTTTTACGGTGAGTTCGCCATCGACAACCGCGATGACAATTTTTTTGTGAAGTGGTTCAGCAGCACGATCCACGATCAGAATATCATCAGGATAAATTCCGGCATTGATCATAGAATAGCCTTCCACTTTCACGAAATAGGTGGCAGCAGGATGAGATATCAAAAATTGGTTAAGATCGAGATTGTCTTCGATATAATCTTGGGCTGGCGAAGGAAATCCAGCTGAGATGTTGGAAGCAAGCAAGGGACGAGGCAGCGAAATTTCTGCGCTTGCTCTGTAAATTTCCGTAACTTTGGTTTCTAATGTTAGTTTATCAGCCATTTCATTACCTCCTTGCTTTTCATTTACAAAGCAAATATTAACTACAGAGATAACGTGTCAACTTTTATTTTAACTAATTAGTTAATAATTTTATTCTGATATTATCCCAGAGCCAGAATTTTTATCCGATAGAATAAAAAAACAGACGCCTGCTAAGACGTCTGTTTCTCGCATTTTATCGATTGGTATTGGTTATTTGATCATTAACATTTTTTTTGTGGAAATAAAATTATCGGTTTCGATACGATAAAAATATATTCCATTGCCAACATTTTTTGCATTCTCATCTTTTCCATTCCAAACACAATTGTAGATTTGATTTTTGCTTGCCAGACCATCAAAGAGAGTGTAAACTTTTTCACCTTTGATATTAAAGATCGTCAATTTGCAAAAACTGTCATTTTTCAAAGTAAAACGAATATTTGTGTTCGGATTGAAAGGATTAGGATAATTTTGGAAGAGTCCAAATTCATAGGGAATCGTGGGTGGATCATCATTACCACCACCTTCAGGGATGTTTAACTGGATTGGACCAAAGTGTTCGCTGTTTCCAGTGAGATCGATCGATTCCAGCCAATACCAATAAGTAACTCCACCTTGTATAGGATAATTATCCATATATTCATATTCTGAAGACATAGTTGTCGTGCCGTGTCCGACGATAACTTCATTATTATTCAACCAAAGTGCATTTTCCAAATCTGTGGACATGCTACGATAGATATTCCAACAGGCATTTTCTGTTTCAGATTCTGTTATCCAGTGTAAAATTGGATTTTCATGCAATTCGACATAGAAATTTGATAAAGTGACTGGTAATGGAGTATCACCACTTCCATTAGAAGTTCCCCATGCAGAAAAATGATTAGTTTGGAAATCAACGTAGTAGGGTTGTTCATCATAATGCCATTCTGTGACAGTGACTTCTGGATCTTCATTATGCGTTGTCCAACTTCCAGGTAAAGCAGTTTCAGAAGAGAAAAGTATTAGATTATCTGATCCGACAGGAGCGATGGTTTCATCGATCTCAAATCTTACATCAAGTGGTAATGCGTCAAAACCAGTTTCTGCCTCGATTTCGAACCAGCTTTCGATCGCGTTATCAGGATTTTGCACGTTTGGTGCATCATTATATAGGGTGACAGCTATCTCTCCATATTCAGCGCGAGCATCAGCAGGATCAAGCGTCAAAGTGACATTAGCAAAATCATAGGTAAAAGCATTTCCATCAGTAAATTGATGACGTATTTCTCCTTCGAAAGGTTCTTGCATAGTAAGCTCTGCATCGTTGCCAACAATTCTGGTCAAACCAGAGTTGTTTCCATAAAAGACAAAAAGATTTTCTTCATCAGTTGCAGAACCAAAAGTTATTCCAGCAATATCAGGTGATGAGAGAATTGAGGGATAATTAAATTCTCCACGCACCTGATCATCGTCTGGAGCAGTCAATCCAACGACATAGATCCTGCCTTCCGAACTGTGATTCGTGGCGATAAAAAGTGCATTATTATTTGTAGCCAGAGCAGAGCAGGAAGAAGAACCCCACAAAATTGAAGAAGGAGAAACATTATAAGTGGTTTGAATGGAGAAATCTGATAGTGCTCTTCTGGTAGCAGACCCAGAATTCAGAGGTGTGATAATATCTTTTTCAGCGATAAAAAGATTTGCATCAGAAGTAACCAGTTCGGCTCCCACGCGATCAGTCGGCGTAGCGATCGAGACGGAATTATCTGGAACAAATTCTCCCGAATTCTGATAATCTGTATAAGAATTATGCAATCTGCTTCTCGTCATATAATAGAGATAATCATTTATTCCAAAATCCACTGAGATCACTGGATCGCTATAACCTTGAATAATGTCATAACTCGCAGAATTATCATCGATATTTACAACACACACTGATGAATTAGAACCACCTTCAGACACACCTTGTCCCAGAGCAACAAAAGTTTTTTCTGCTCTACCATCATCGATCACTTTTACACTGATGTCATAAACTTCATAACTTTGTATCTGTGTATAGGTGCTGGAATTGTCTGTCCATCCTCGATGCATATTCCTTTCAGAAATATCAGCCAGACAATCCCAGCCTGTTCCATCTTCAATGTGAGAATCATAAAACCAGCATTTATCCTGAGTGAAATCTATTACGCCTAATCCAGCCATATAACCTTCATAAGCTCCACAATAGATCCTTCCGTTCAAAGCAAAGATCGTATTCAAAGTATCTACGACCATATTTTGATCTTCAGCATCGTTGCGATCTTTATCATAATTTTTAAACCTCATCCACAATGTGTTATCAGAAGCATCGATGATATCTAATCCTTTATCAGTTGCAACAAGAATGGTTTGTTCAGGAAATGCTTTAGTTGTGCTTCTGGAATTGCTACCAAGATTAGTAAAATTACAGCTTCCTGCAGAAAATGAAGCGATAAAATTATCGACATCGACAGCAACTGACTTTTCGTTATCAGTTCCCACGGTGAAAATTTTCACGTAAATATCATGATCACCGAAATTTAATGCAGAACCAATTGTTGTCCATTTCCAACGATCTTCATCCACGCCAGAACCTTCGTCCCAATAACCATAATATGTCGTTACATTTGTGCCCGATCTCTCAATGCGCAATCTTCCTTCGGTCGCTGCAGTATTGACCGAAGCAAAATTATTATTGTGGTCATTTCGGCAATATTGATGTGTTCCATCATTTTGCACGACTCTTTCCACGAAGAGAAAATAATTTTGAGGAAGTCCATCATCTTTGATTTCCAGCCTGATCCCACTTCCATTATCAGCAACGAAATCGCTGTAACTTATTTGGATATTGAAATCTCCGCTGAAATTCCATTTGCCTTGAGAATATAAAGCACCGTTCGTTGGTGTGCCATCAATTGAATAGGAGCAGCTTCCCGAATATTCCACAATTCCGTCAGAAAGCGTTACATCTCCCATCGATTGCCAGCGATTGTTATCTATAGTTCCCGTGAATTCATCGCTGGGATTTGCTGGCTCATTATACCAGCTAAGAGAATTATCTGTCCGCCAGTTATCTGCAATATTATCATTTTGCGTATTGTAATAGAAAACATCAAGTATCTTATCACTCTGAATTATCCCATCAGTTTCTGTGAAATTTGTAGTCTGCAAGGAAAACAAACTTCCATAAAATAGAATCACAAGAAAAACGATCAATTTTTGTTTCATAAACATCCTCCAAAAACATTTTTTTCATTTTAGCCTGCAATCGGAATGCCAAACCAAGTTAAAAATTTTTTGGGGAGTTTATTTTCTTTGATACCAGTTGGATACTCTAATTTCGTATAAAATTAAAATTTGTTGATAAAATGAAAGATTGTTTTATAATCCAAACAATTGTTGTAAAAATCAAACAACAACAATTATGAATTCAATAGTTCATAAAGTTTATTGCGGCTGATCTTCAATTCTTTGGCAGCTTGAGTTTTGTTCCCTTTCAATTCTTCGATCTTTCTTTGGATCAGCATTTTTTTCTTACGGTCTGCTTCGGCATCGATTTTTTTAAGATCAAAATAATTGTTATCCTCAAAGATATCGTTCTGAGCGAGATTAATGAAACTGATCGCATCACAATCGATCTTATCAGAATTGGAAACCAAAACGGCGCGTTTGATCACGTTTATCAGTTCTCTCACATTGCCTGGCCAATCAAAATTGATCA
Source organism: Candidatus Cloacimonadota bacterium (assembly GCA_018400535.1). GTDB lineage: Bacteria > Cloacimonadota > Cloacimonadia > Cloacimonadales > TCS61 > TCS61. Next base: position 14,745 of record JAGYMQ010000077.1, on the reverse strand, counting down.
TTTTCTGCAGAGCTTCAGGTGTGATGCCAACTACTTTTTTTTGGAATTCTATCGCATATTTTTTGATGAAATTGTTAACCAAAATTGGAATATCTTCTTTTCTTTCTTTCAGTGCTGGAACGTCGATCTTGAATTCGCAGATACGATAAAAAATATCATTGCGAAATTTTTTTTCTTCTACTTTTTTCAGGATATTTTGATTGCTGGCAGAAATGATCCTAACGTCAATTGCAATTTCTTTTTTACTACCGATCCTGGAAATTTTTTTATTTTGTATGACGCGCAACAGCTTTGCTTGCATATCGAGCGATAAATTCGTGATCTCATCCAAAAAAATAGTACCAGTATTTGCTTGTTCAAATTTTCCTATGCGAGATAATTTTGCATCGGTAAATGCTCCTTTTTCATAACCAAACATTTCCGCTTCAAACAGCGTGGGCGGGATCGCGCCACAATCGACAGCTACATAAGGATTTTTTTTGCGATCACTTTTTTCGTGAATAGATCTTGCGATCAGGTCTTTTCCTGTTCCTGTTTCTCCTTCAATGTAAACTGCAATGTCATTCTTCGCCACGATCTGTATCTGTTCCAAAATGTTATGCAAAGCTTTACTATCTCCGATCAAAAGAGAATTTTTTTTTGCTGAAGATAATTGGTTTTGAAGAGAAACTATTTTCTGTTTTAAGCTGATCTTTTCTAGAGCATTTTTTATCTGCAAAATGATCTCATCATTATTGAAAGGTTTCGTTAAATAATAATAAGCACCTAATTTCATAGAAGTTACAGCTTGTTCAATATTGCCATGCGCTGTCATCATGATCACTTCCGAATATTTTTGATCTGATGTGATCTTCTTCAAAATTTCGATTCCACTGAGATCAGGCAATTTATAATCTAATAAAACGATCTGTGGTTGTTTTTGCCGAAAAATATTTAAAGCTGTTCTGCCATCTTTTGCTTTGATAACTTGATAACCTTGTTTTATCAGAAGTTCAGTGAGAATGAAGAGAATGTGTTCTTCATCATCTACGATCAAAATTTTTGCATCATTCATTTTCTCCACCTAAGATTATTTGGAATTTTGTTCCTTTGTTCTTTTTGCTGAAAATTCTTATTTCGCCATTGTGAAAATTAACTATTTTTTGCACGTATGCCAGTCCCAAACCGCTTCCCGTCGATTTTGTAGTGAAAAAGGGTTGGAATACTTTATCGAGCAGTTTTTGATCGATACCGCAGCCATTATCTTCGATTTCCAAAATTATTTTGGATTTTTTTTCGATTAGATTGATCTGCAATTTTCCTTTTTTTTCGATAGCTTCGATCGCATTTAAAAGCAGATTCAAAATTGCTCCGTTGAATTGTTCTACATTGATTTTTGCTTTGATGTTCGCACGATTTGTATTCAGACAGATATCGATCTCATTCTTCTGGCATTTGTCTTCGACCATAGAAATATTTTTTTTGAGCAGATCGACCAGATCAATAACAATAAAATTTTTAGGTTCTGGTTTGGAATAATCCAAAAGATCTTTCAATATTTTCCCTACGCGATCAGTCGTTTCTGTGAAAATATTCATCATTTTTTTCATTTTATTTTCGGAGATCGAGGTAAAATTATTTTCACAAAATTGTGCAGTTGATCTCAAAGCAGTTATCGGATTTCTGATCTCGTGAGCGACGATCGACGCCATTTCACCGATTGCGGCAAGTCTTTCCGATTTTATCAATTCAGCTTGCATTTTTTTGCGTTCAGCGATCTCTTTTTCCAGTTCAATATTTGTTTTCATCAAATCTGCTGTTTTGATATTTATCTCTTTTTCCAATTTCTGATTTGTCTTTTTCTTTGTCCGAAATTGATAATAATAGAAAAGTAGGATCAATATTATAAGGATAATAATAAGGATCAATCTGGTTCTGATCAAACGATTTTTTTCCTGTTCCAATTTGAAGCGTTCGATTTCCTGCTTTTGTTGTTCAGAATTATATTTGATCTGCAATTCACGGATCTGTTTACTGATCGTTTTATTGAGCAGAGAATCTTTTATCTCAATATATTTTTTATACTGTTTCAAGGCTTGTTCATCATTTTTTTGAGCTTCATAAAATCTTGCCATCAGTAGAAAAGCTGATTTTTTCAGATCGAGATTATCGGATTTTTTTGCTTTTAGCAAAGCCTGTTTCAAATAGAATTCTGCTTCTTCCAGATTTTCGCTTTGGATGTAAATTTCACCTAAATTCAGAAAAGAAAAAATAATTGATTCAGAAGATTTTTCATTTTTTTTATATTCTAAAGATTTTTTTAAATATTCTATTGCTTGCTGATTGTTTCCTGCTTCTTTAAAAATCGTGGATAGATTGGAATAGGTCATTCCAAGCCCTTTTTTGTCTTCGATCTTTCTCCAGATCGCAATTGCTCGATTATAATTGTCTGCTGCTTTTTCATTTTTATCCAGATTATGATAACAAATTCCGATGTTATTGAGAAGATAAGCTTTTGTAGATGAAATTTCTGAAGCGGGTATCAAAGCCAAAGCTGAACTCAAATAGCGTAACGCAGTTTCATGATCAGAAATTTTTATATGCACCACGCCTAATCCATTTAATATCTTTGAATGAAGCTGTGTTTTTGGTGTATCAATAAGTTGCAGAGCTTCCAAAAGATAGGCGATTGCTTTTTCATATTCTCCGATCTTGATATTAGCTGCTCCAAGAGAATTCAGACAATTCAAAATCACATTATCTTTTTCTTTATCTGTAATAGACAAACATTTTGAATAGTAACTGATCGCTTTTTCATTTCGCAGATTATCAAAACAAAGATTTGCAATTTCCAGATAATATTTTTGCAGAATTTTGTTCAGACCAGATTTTTCCGCAAAAGTAATTGCCTCATCATATTTGGATATGCTCTCTTCAATTTTATTCTCATTGTTCAATTCTCTGGCGCTGTCGATCATCTGCAAGAACCTTTCTTTATATTGGTGATCTTCGTCAGAATGTATAAACGAAATGTTTCCGATCAACAAAATCATGATGATCAATATCTTTTTTAAATTTGAACAATACATAATCGAGCTTTCCATTAACATTTTTCTTTTGTAGGGCATTGAATGAACAGTTTCTCATTCGTCAATTTATAAAAATATTCGTGATAGAATTTTTTATCTTTGCAAATAACTCAAAATAGAAAAAATTCAACATTGCAAATTCTTCCCGCTTTTCTACTTTCCTTTTTTTTCTTTGACAATATTAACTTCCAATTTTTTCTAAACAGATATATTTTTAAATTTTTGTCCTGATAGGTGAGGTTGTGGAAAAAATAATTTCATTATTCATATTTTTTATTTTAGGTTCTCTTTTAGCTGAAAATGCAGAAATAGATAGTCTCTTAATTGTTCTGGAAAATGCTGAAAGGATCGAAAAAGTCGATGTCCTGAATAAATTATCGAAAAGCTTTCTGAAGAAAGATCTACAAAAGACAAAAGAATATGCGGAAAGAGCATTGGAGATTTCCCGGAAAATCAAATATTCCCAGGGCGAACAAAAATCCACCAAAAATCTGGCAATGGCACATTATTTCTCTGGTGAATACTCACAAGCAAAAAAACTCTTTGAAGAAATACTTCACTATGCAGAAGATAATCATGATCAAAACTCTTATTCAGCTTCTTTGAATAATCTTGGTGCGATCTGCAATATTCTGGGCGAAAAGGACAAAGCTTTGGAATATTATCTAAACGCGAAAGATTTAAATCAGGAGATCAAGGATAGTTTGGGGCTTTCATACAATCTGAAAAATATTGGTAATATCTATCTGGAAAAAGGATATTATGTGACTGCTGAGCAATTTATCCAACAAAATATAACTTTGACAAAAATGATGAAAAACGATGAATTGCTTATCCGTAATTATGTTTCGCTCGGACGTTTGCATGATATGAAGAAGCAACATTCTGACGCCCTTGAATATTTCCTGAAAGCATTAAACTTATCCGAAAAGAACGATTATTTTAATGATCGAGAAGTGATCTATTCCAATCTCGGTATTTCCAATTATGGTATGGGAAATTATGATAATGCTCTGAAGTATTTTCAGCAAGCGATCGAGATTGAAAAAAAGATCGGACTTAAGCGGAGGCTGGCTTTTGATTACAACAATGTTTCGCTATTATACAAAAAGATCAATGATTATGATAAGGCACTTTTCTACGCAGAAAAATCTTTGGTTATGGAAGAAGAACTCGGTGATCAATATGGCTTAGCACGGTCGTTGAATAATATTGCTGTATTAAATCTTGATTTTGAAAAATATGATCTGGCAAAAAAATATCTGGATAGATCTCTCGAAATCAACCAAAAATTGGAAGATAAAGAAGGCATCACACAAAATTATATGAATCTGGGAATTATTAGCAGTAAAAAAGGAGATAAAAAAGAAGCTGAAAAATATTTCCAAAAAAGCTTGATGTTAGCAGAAGAATACGATTTGATAAAAAACATTTCAGACAGTTATAAGAATCTTATCATTATCTATGAAGACCTGGAAGATTTTGCCAGTGCGTTTACTTTCCAGAAAAAGTTACTCGCGCTGAAAGACAGCCTGAACGCTTTGGATAACGAAAAGACATTCCACGATCTGCAATTGAAATATGAGACCAAAGAAAAAGAAAAGGAAAATCAATTGTTAAAAAAAGAGAATGAATTTAAAACTAACCAAATTTCCAAACAAAAATTTCTGCTTCTTTTTTTTATAATTTTATTGATCGCTATAATATCAATTGCTGCGGCGATCTATTATAAGATCAATTTAAAAAATTCACAGCAAAATTTGCTTTTGGAACGCAAATCAAGAATGGAAATTTTTGGTCGCATCGCTTCTGGCTTCTCGCACAAGATCAGACCGCTTTCGATCAATATTGATATGAACCTGAGCAATATCGAACTTTCGATGGATGATGATCTGGATAAAACTTATTTACGAAAAAAGATCAAACAATTGCGCAGCTATAATGGTGAAATCCAAAAATATTATGAAAATCTGCGAGCATATATCAGAGAAGATATCAGGATCAGTTTGCATAAATTAGCTGTTAATCATTTATTGCGAAAAACGTGTTCCATTCTTGATTTCGAAATGAAAAAATATCACATTGAATTAGAATTAAAACTGGCTGAAAACGAACTTTTTGCGATCGGTAACAAAGATAATTTCAATCATATTCTATTAACTTTTGTTTCCAATGCGATCGATGCAATTCAGGAAAAAAATGCAAAATATCCTGAAAGAAAATTTGCAAAAAAGATAATGATCAGAACCTTTTCGAAGAAAGATAAACTTATTCTGGAAATTGAAGATAACGGTATCGGAATCGCAAAAAATGATCAAAAAAAGATCTTCGAACCGTTCTATTCCACAAAAGAGGTTGGAACAGGATTGGCACTGCCGCTTGTCGAACAATTTGTGCAAGATATGAAAGGAAAGATCGAGGTAGAAAGTGAACCGGAAAAATTCACGATCTTTCGCCTTATTTTAAATAGAATTTGAGAAATATTTGTCTTTTCTCTCAAGTATAAGAAAAAATTTTTATATCTGATGTAAAATTCACTGAAAAAAAATCAAAAAGGTGAAACAATGGAAAAAAATCTGAAAATATTGCTTATCGATGATGATAAAAATTTTTTATTAGAAACACTAGAAACTCTACGTTTCTTGGGTTATTCGACTATGTTGGCAGAAACTGCTGGAGAAGCAAAGCAGTTGATAAAAGCAGAGAAAATCGATCTTGTTTTCCTGGATATTATATTGCCCGATAAAAATGGACTCGATTTTTTACAAGAGATCAAAACTGATTTTCCTGAAACCGAAGTGATTATAATGACAGCAGAAGGCAACAAAGAAAATGTGTTGCTTGCCTTGCGAAAAGGTGCTGCTGATTTTCTGGAAAAACCGCTCCTTCCTGAATCTATCAGGAACTCGATCATGCGCACAAAAATTTTCTCTGAAAAAATGGGAAAGATCAAACAACTTGAATTGAAATATGACGCACTTTCCAAATTACTGGATGAAAAATTCGGTTACAAAATTGTGGGAAAAAGTAAAACGGTCATGAATTTGTTGACTCGCATCAGGAAACTGGCAATGACAGATTCCACTTCTGTTTTGATCCAAGGTGAGCGTGGAACAGGAAAAGAATTGGTTGCCAGGGCAATTCACTGTTCCAGCTCCAGAAAAAATAATATTTTTTATCCGATAAATTGTTCGTCGATCGCAGATAATCTTTTTGAAAGCGAATTCTTTGGACATAAAAAAGGTGCTTTCACTGGAGCCTTCGAGGACAAAGCTGGTTGCTTTGAAACAGCAAATCACGGCACATTATTTTTGGATGAGATCGGCGATATGTCTTTAAATTTGCAAGCAAAATTACTGAGAGTATTAGAAGATAAAAAGATCAGAAAGATCGGTAGTCATCAGGAAATTGAAGTGGATGTCCGCATTATTGCTGCCACAAATCATGATATCAAAAAGCAGGTCAAAGAAGGAAAATTTCGCGCTGATCTTTTCGATAGATTGAATAGATTTAATTTTATTATCCCACCGCTACGCAAAAGGAAAGAGGATATTCCCATCCTGACCGAATATTTTATCGGTTTTTTCGCCAAAAATATGAAAAGAAAAATCCAGCCTTTATCATCTGAAATAAAAGAAAAATTGCTGGATTATCCTTTCCCTGGTAATGTGAGAGAGCTCAAAAATATGATCGAACATGCGCTGATCTTATCGGAAAATGGCTATTTGTATTTGCAGCATTTTCCCACTTTATTAGAGAAAGAAGAAAATTTCGAAGAGCAAGACTTGAATCTGGATAAAAATGAAAAGCAATTGATCCTGAAAGCATTGGAGAGAACAGCTGGACATAAAGGAAGAGCAGCAAAACTTCTTGGTATCAAAAATGATGCAATGACACGCAGATTAAAAAAATATAAAATATCATTAACAGCTAAATAAATTTTGGCCTATTTTATTTCTCGTTATTGAGAATATTCTTGATTATGAGAAATAATTGAGCAGTTAATGAAAATTTCCTCGTAAGAGTCTATAGAAAAAGAAGATAAAAAAAACAAACAAATTTTACCGATTTGAAAAATTAACATTATTTCTCGTTTTTGAGAATATTTGTTAGTCTGAGCTGACTCTATAATTAACTAAGCTATTGTTATAAAGAGAGATGAGCTAGTTGGCACTTAAAATGCTTGATAACAATACGAGGAAAAAATGAGTATATTAGTGATCGATAAGACGAATTTAGAAAAGGCAGAGATGCAGGAATTTGCCCAAAAACTGCATCATAGATTTTTTATGGCAAAAGATCTGGAGCAAGCCATCAAGATCATTAATAGAAGAAGAATCGATGCTATCATTATTTTTATTCATTCATTAACTGACATTGGGATATTGGAATATTTTAACAAAAATTTTCAAAATATTAAAATTCTGGTTCATGCTGAAAAACAATTCAAGGATCTCTTCTCAACTATTCAAACGGCAAATTACATCAAACTGGAAACTAAATTTGATCTTAGTGAATTAAAAAATCATTTGAAGGGGTTCGAGGAAGGGGGGCATATTTAAGATGAGAAAATTTGGGAAATAAATTAGGAGGAGATAATACCGACAGGAAAATTCGAATTCAAAGGGAAAGGACTGAGTTACATTTGGTTAGTGATCTGGACATATTTGCTAACAGTTTTGACGGCAGGACTTTTTTGGCCTTGGGCTTATGTAGCAAGACAAAAATGGATCGCAGAACGCACGTTTATTGATGGCAGACAGTTAGTATTCAGAGGAACAGGTTTAGGAATTTTTGGCACTTTTCTACTCGTGATCATTTTGACGATCATCACGGTAGGAATTTATTTCCCCTGGGGTTTTTGCAGAATAAAAAGATGGCAGGTAAATAATCTTTATTTCGCTGATCATGGCGATATTGAAAAATATTGAGAATGTGATGATAGAAATTTTGAAAAAGCGAGGTGATTATGAGAAATTTGAGACCGCCGTGAGAATAATTTTCTCAAAAAAATATTATAAGGAGGTGCGAATGAAAAAGAAAAGAAAATATCTGATTTTGTTATTACTTTTGCTATTTACTTTTAGTTTTGCTCAAGAAACCAAAGATCAGATTGTTCCAGTTGCAGGTTTAGAAGTTTATACTTTGGATAATACACAACAAACCCACGTTAATAGTAACGAATTTATTAGCAGGTATAGATTCATTTCTATGAAAGACTTTGGTGGTTATGGAATTGAAGTTTTATTTTCCAACAACACTTATCTTAACTATGGATTACATTTCAATGATTTAGTAAATGAAGAAAAAGGTGCTGATTGGAAATTTACAGAATATATAAATCATTTTGATTGTTTTGTTGGCAAAACATTCCAATTCACTGATTTTCTTAACTTGAAGGTAACACACAATTTTAATCTCGTTCTGTACTATTGGGAAGAGGAATATGAAACATTCTGGTTTGTAGACGAATATGATGGTGGAGATGAAAATTTTTCGCCTTCAATTGAGACATCCTTGCAACTAAAAATCGATATAAGTGAGTATATTTGCTTAGATTATACTATCAGTGAACAATTTTGGTATACTTCACCCGAGTTTAAACTAGAATATTTTAATAGAAAAATGACAGATATTTACGAAGGAATGCAGTATTCATTCGGGATATCTGCAAAATTTTAATATGGAGGAAAAATGAAAAAGAGTTTGTTAGTTTTAGTAGGTTTTATGATGTTGGTTTTAATTAGTTGTTCAGCAAGGTATAATACTGTTCAACCTGTCGGAATAAAGAATTTAGAATTAGAACCTTTAACCAGTTCACAATATGAAATTGTAAAAAATGTTTCAGGAACTGCAACAGTTAAAACATTTTTAATGTTTCGCATCGAAGGTTATAATAAATCTGGATTTCTTTCTTCGAATTTAACTTCCCAATCAACAATAGATCTGGCAAAAAGCAATGCTATCTATAACGCAATAAATAATAATTCAGATATTGATGCAATGCTTTGTCCCAAGTTCACAAAAGAAGTCAGCGGTATTCCTTTTTTATACACAGAAACCACAGTATCTGTGACCGGGAAAGGAATAAAGATTAAATAATTGTATATACGATGAAGAGTGGAGACATTCTTCATCGTTTTTTTTTATTTTTTGATAAATAGAAAATATTTCTAATTTCAAAATTACCAAAAAAATGAAATAACACTTTTCACAAAAAATCAAGGAGCAATAATGAAATGTCCAAATTGTGGTAAAGAAAATCCAGATTCAGCATTAATTTGCGACTGTGGATATAATTTTGATACAAAAAAAATGGAAACGAATAATTCTTCTCAATTATCGGATATCAACCATTCTGGTGGCTTTTTCTCTTTTGATAAAATGCTGAGTGTTTCCCTAATCAAAATACTTTATATATTAGGAGCTCTTGGAATAATAATTTTCAGCATTGTAATTTTCATTAGAGGATCTCAAGCAAGATATGGCGGTTCTGCAATTTTGTTATCAGGAGTAGCATATTTAGTTTTAGGTAATTTACTTTGGCGAATTTTTTGTGAGGGAATAATCATAATTTTTAAAATTCATGAAAAATTGAGTGAGATCGAACGGAAAATGAAATAAATATAGTAACAAAAGTGCTCCTTGTAAATGTGGATCTTTCAATAAATCAGTATGACAGCGAATATAATGGTTTGGCGACAGATCGATTGAGAATGTTCATAATCTTAATTATAAAAAAATATTTAGTGGTGAGTCCTTTGAAATGTTCAGGAAAATATTAGCCGAACCATCATTTTTTTACAGCAGTAGCTTTTGTCCTTCGACTCCGCTCAGGATGACAAATATTTCGCTCAGGATGACGAACTACTCAGTATGACGAAACGATCTGCTCAGGATGACACATTGAGCTATAATTATCAACATTAAACAGTCTGTGAGTAGAATTAAGCATACTATCACTTTTTATTTACGGTAGATCAAGATAGATATGCGAAAATTGGATAATTTTGAGTAAATATTGATTGCGTAGATTTAGTATTAATAATATCCGCCCGATGACTGATCTCGTGGTAATAAGCAGGACTTGATGCAAAGCAAAAAATGATTATGCATCGAGTATTTTTTAGCAAAAAACAAAAAAAATATTTTAATTGCAAAAAACAGATTAAATAATTATTTCCAATCCTTTTGTTAAAGGTTTTAAAACTCTTTCCAGAACGCCTTGCACTTTGGAGATCGTGATCCCATAATTTGTGATAGGAACATGTCTTCGTTCAGCCTCGATGATTCTTCTTCCCATTTCCATCTGATTCAGCATGCACGCACCGCAGTGAATAACTAATTGATATTTTTCCAGATCGATAGGGAAATCGTGACCAACAGCTACCTCGAATTCCAATTTTTTTCCTGTGTATTGCGTTAGCCAACGTGGGATTTTTACTCTGCCAATATCATCGCAATTCACGCTGTGTGAGCAGGTTTCAGCGATCAAAATTTTATCGCCATTTTTCAATTCATCGATGCGATCAGCACCTTTTTTCAGAATTTCCAGATCACCTTTGTAACGCGCAAAAAGAATGGAAAAAGTTGTGAGATCGACCTCAGGAGGAACATCGCCAGCAACTTTCAAGACTACTTGCGAATCAGTTATTACCAGATCGGGTGGATTTTTTAGTTGCTCAAAAGCTGCTTCGATCTCTCGTTCTTTCACGATCATTCCCAAAGCATCATTATCTAGAATTTCCCGCAGAACTTGAACCTGTGGTAAGATCAAACGACCTTTCGGAGCTGCCAGGTCGATTGGAGCTATCAGCAAGATCAATTGTCCAGGATGAATGATGTCTCCGATCAAAACTTTTTCGTGCATCAAATGAGCAGGAGCAAGATTGACCAAAATTTCCTTGAGCTCTGAAATCCCGTCTTTTGTGTTTGCAGAAACGGAACAGAATTTTACGTTTTCATTTTCACAAAAATTTTTATCAGTCGATGAAGGTTTGTGCAAGTCGATCTTGTTGAAAACAACCACGAAGGGAATTCCCATTTCTTGAATTTCCTGGATGAATTTTTTATCTTCTTTTTGCAATCCTTTTGCATCGACAATAAGTAGTGCTATATCTGTGCGAAATAAGATCTTTCTTGTGCGAGCTATCCGTTTTTCTCCCAATTCTCCGACGTCGTCTATTCCTGCTGTATCATAGAAAGTAACAGGACCTAATGGTAACAATTCAAAAGATTTGGCAACAGGGTCGGTCGTTGTGCCAGGAATTTCGGAAACGATCGCTACCTCTTGTTCGATGAGCGCGTTGATCAAAGAAGATTTGCCAGCATTTCTTCTGCCTGTCAGTGTCAGGATCAATCTTTCTCCGCGTGGTGTTTTTGGCATGTTAATTTCTCATTATTTTTTTTGCTTTTTTTGAAAGTGTGGTGAATCACCCCAAAGATTATAACCGATCTCTTCACCAATATTTCCGATCCGGCCTTCCAGACAAACTCGACACATTTTTGCATTTTCATTCAAACAGGGTTTTCCATCATAAAGTTTGTAATTATCACGATATTTAGTGTGAGTGATATTTGGCATAATAATATTGGCTCCTGCCTTCAAACCAAATTCTCTTCCTTCGGGATGAAGAGCCTGCAAAGCCGTCGTAGATGCAATATTTACATCTTGCAAATACAATCTGGTGAGAGCGATCATTTTTAATCCCAAAGTGAGTTGTTTCTTTTTATCGAATTTTTTTACTTTGGAAGCTAAAGGCGTATCAGGGTGAGGAATGTATGGTCCCATTCCGATCATATCAATATCATGTTTTTTAAAAAAAATGATGTCTTCTGCCAGCATCTCTGCTGTTTGTCCTGGTAATCCGATCATAACACCAGTTCCTACTTGATAACCGACATTCCGCAAATGTTCCAGACATTGGAAACGGTACTGGAAATCGTGATCTGGTGGATGCAAAGTGCTGTATAATCTGGAATTACTCGTTTCGATTCGCAATAAATAGCGGTGTGCTCCAGCATCGAACCATTTCTGAAAAGTTTCTTTGGATTGTTCTCCCAAACTCAGCGTGATGCCGAGTTCATCATTGCTGATTTTTTTGATCTGGCGAACGATTTTTTCCACGAACTCGATGAATTCTCTGTCTGTCCGTTCTCCTGATTGTAAAACAAGTGAACCATAACCCATTTTCCAGGCAAATTCAGCGCATTCCAGAATTTCATCTTCTGTCATGCGGAATCTTGTCATCTTCTGATTGCTTTGACGGATCCCGCAATAGAAGCAGTCTTTGGAACAAATATTACTAAATTCGATGATTCCGCGGAAATAGACTTTTTTCCCAACGTTTTCCATTTTTTCTTGATAGGCACGATTGAAAAGCTTATCCAATTCTTTTTGATCCTCACATTGCAAAAAATGAATTAGATCAGACTTTGTTAGTTTATTTTTTTTCATCGACAAATCCTAATTGATACATTGCTTCGGGTGAAAGAATTTCCTGTATCTCTTCATCAGGAAATAGCTTTTCTTTCGATATTATTTCTATGATCGAGGAATTTTCCTCTTTTGCCTTTTGGATCAATTCTTCTACTTTTTCATAGCCAAGTTTTTTTACCAGAACAGTTGCCAGCGTTTTGCTCTTATTCAGATGTTCTGTGCATTTTTCTACATTTGCTTCGATTCCGCTAACGCATTTTTTCGTGAAGATCGGGATGCTGTTTAAAAGCAGTTTCAGAGAATCTAAGATCGCATAAGCAAGTAAGGGTAAAAATTGATTTAATTCCAAATTTCCAGAAGCCGCGCAGCTCGTGACAAGCTGATCATTTGCCATAACTTTCAGTGATATTTGGTTCATCATTTCCGGGATCACTGGATTTATTTTTCCTGGCATGATAGAAGAACCTTTCTGCAATTCTGGAAGCTTGATCTCTGCAAAACCGCCTTCTGGTCCGCTGCTTAGTAAACGAAGATCACTGGAAATTTTCATCAGATTTGAAGCGAATGCCTTCAACATTCCAGAAATTTCCACGAATGGATCAAGATTTTGTGTGGCATCGATCAGATTTTCACTGCGGGAAATATTTAATCCGCTGAGTCTTCGCAGCCGTTCTGTCACCTTAAAAATATATTTGCGTGGAGCATTCAGTCCGGTTCCGATCGCAGTTCCGCCTAAATTTGTCGTTTTGATCCTTTCTCGTGATTTGAAAATGCGCCATCTATCTCGTGCGATCGCTTCGGAAAAAGCGCTGAAAGTCATCCCAAGCGTCATCGGTAAAGCATCTTGCAATTGTGTTCTACCTAACTTTAAAATATCTTTGAACTGCTGTTCTTTTTTTTGAAATTCTGATTGTAACAAGGCGATCTCTTTTTCCAATTTCTGCAAGTAAAGAAGAACAGCTACGCGTAAAGCGGTGGGATAGACATCATTCGTCGATTGATGTAGATTGACATGTTGCAAAGGATGGATCTTATCAAATTCTCCAATTTTTTCACCGATCATTTCCAAACTGATATTAGCGATAACTTCGTTAAAATTCATATTGGTGGAAGTTCCTGCTCCACCTTGCATCGGATCGACAACGATCTGTTCATGCCATTTTCCTGCAACAATTTCCTGACAGCTTTCCACAATGGCAGCACCGATTTTTTTTGGAAGATAATTCAACTCAGTATTGATCTGCGCACAGGCTAATTTCGTCAGTGCAAAAGCTTTGATGAAAACTTCATCGAGCTTTTGTCCTGAAACGGCAAAATTCCTGAGAGCACGCGCTGTTTCTTTGCTATAATATTTTTTCATAATAAAATTTCCTATTAGATGATGCGAATAATTTTAAGCTAAAAAAAACGTCAAATTGTTTATTTTACGAGAATTGACCCAAATTCGAATTAGTTTTAAATAACAAAAATTCAATGTCATTCTGAGGAATTTCTCATCTTTGCTTGAGAAGAATCTCGTGCTTTTCTTTCTCATTTTTCTCGTATCTTGCTCAAATTTCCAGCACACGATCAATATAATATTTCAATTATTTATATATTCTGTAATTTCTCACGCACGCGAGCGCTGATCATATCCATTATCCAAACCACTAAAGCGATCAGCCACATAATGATTCCCACATTGTGCCAGCGTAATAGCTGCTGTTGCTGAAGTAAAAGCAAACCGATTCCACCACCGCCCACGAAACCAACGATCGTGGCCATGCGCACATTTATATCCCAGCGATAGATCGTGAATGCCAGATAAGGCGAAATGATTTGCGGAATAACAGCAAAGATCCAGATTTGCAAAGTGCTGGCGCCGGTTGCCTTGATCGCTTCCACTGGTCCATTATCAATATTTTCGATCTGTTCCGAATATAACTTTGTGAGAGCAGCGATTGAATGGATCATCAGTGCCAGCATACCTGCGAAAGGACCGATGCCGACCCAGACACTGAAAACTATCGCCCAAACGATAGCTTCTATCGAACGAAAGATCGTGGCAATCGTGCGGATCAAAAGATAAACACTGTTTCCAAAGAAATTTTTTGGCATCATATTTCGTGCTGCAAAAAAACTGAGCACAAAAGCAAAGGGAATCGCCAGCAATGTTGCTAATAATGCCAGATATATCGTTTCTGCTAAGGCGGTCAGGCAGAGCATCAAAATATCGAAATTGGGATTGAATATCCCTTC
>JAGYMQ010000076.1 GCA_018400535.1 Candidatus Cloacimonadota bacterium | reverse complement strand
TTATTCCTGTTATAAAAATGAAACGAATGATGTTGTGGTTTCCAATGGAACTTTCACTTACACCAATAACAATATTTCATCTAATCCTCTTTTCATAAATGCTTCCGGTGACTATCGGCTTTTTGGTAATTCACCCTGCGTAAATACAGGTTTAAACAGTTTTAATTCCCTGTCAGAAGATATACGCGGGCAAAATCGCATCCAGAACACCACCATTGATATGGGCGCTTACGAGTGGACCAGTGGAATCGATCCAATTGCATTAGACATACCACAAGATATTACAATACAAAAGACAGAGATATCTACAATACTTAACTGGACTGCTGTAAGTGGGGCATTGTCATACAATATTTACCGGTCAACCAATCCAAATTCAGGCTTTGAACTGATCGGTTCTTCTGTTCTTACAAATTATGAAGACAACGAATCTTTAAGTGGCAAGTCATATTTCTATTTTGTGAGAGCATTCACTGAAAGCAGGAGTAAACCGAAAAAGGTGTCTGTTAAATTAAAATAATATTCAAACAAAGAGCCTATTTAATTAGATGGGCTTTTTTTACTAATCTTTCCGACACGTAATTCTTTTGAGACAAAAGATGATTGTTCACAAAATACTAGAGCCTTTTGATATTAACCTATCTTTCGTCAGAAAAGGTCAAAAAAAGATTTATAGTGACGTAGATGCTTGAAAAAATGACATTGAGTTGTTGCAAAATGGGCATAAATTGATAAATCCGGCTTGTGTGATAAAATGGTGTTTTACAACGTTTGCTGCCTTTTTTAAATGATATCATATCGATGCTGTCCAGTTGATCAACATTTGGAATCATGTAACTATTGATTAATAAAGTGGGAAAAGAATTTTTTGATCTTATAAAAAATCTCTTGACATTCTGACTATATTTCGATATTTAGCGAAATGTAGAAAGGAGCAAATATGAAAAATTATTTGAAAATATTTAAAGCTTTAGGAGATCGGTCAAGGTTAAGAATTGTTATAATGCTGCTGGTTAAACCAATGTGTGTTTGTGAAATCAGGGAGATAATCGGCACTTCTATGTCCACAGTTTCAAATCATTTGCGAATTCTCAAAGAAGCTGATCTTATAAATTTCCAGAAAGAAGAGAAGTATATTAATTATGAACTGAATATTACTAATAACCTAGTACAAGAAGTACTTAATATTTTGAAGGATATTGATGATAAAATAATTACAGACGATCATCAGAAGGCAGTTAAAGCTGATAGGTCTAATCTTTGTTAATTGTAATATTTTAAAATAATTGAGAAACCTAAGTTGAATTGGAAAAAAAAATGGAAGATTTAGAAATAAAGAAATATGAAGAAATGGCACGCATCAGCAAAGCGCTGTCCCACCCCAGTAGACTGTTTATAATTCATAAACTGGGTGAACAGGAATATTGTGTGAAAGATCTATCCCAGATGATCGGTGCTCACATTTCCACCGTTTCCAAACATCTCACCATTTTGAAAAAAGCCGGAATCATCGATTCAGAAAAAAGAGGTAACTTTAATTTTTATAAACTGCAGACCAGATGCGTTTTGGATATTTTCAACTACATAATGAACGTGATTAACTTTAATAAAGATAAAAAGAATAAAATATAAGTCAACTACCAACAAAACGAACAAAAAAACTAGTTTTAGTTGGTAGTTGCAAAAAAGAGGAAATATTATGAATTGGAAAGATGAATGGAAAATTTTACTCTTGATCGTGGTGATATTTCTGGGTGCTTTTTTTCTACCGGTAAATTCGGCGCGCCTGCAGAATGCCATCATAGAATCGCTACACATGCTGAAGGAATATGCGCAGCTGCACGTTATTTTCTGCCTGCTGCCGGCTTTCTTCATTGCCGGAGCGATCAGTGTTTTTATTAGTCAGGCTTCAGTTATTAAATATCTGGGAGCCAGGGCAAAAAAAGTTACGGCTTATGCAGTAGCATCGGTTTCTGGCGCAATTTTAGCTGTTTGTTCATGCACGATACTACCATTATTTAGCGGGATCTACAAGCGCGGTGCCGGTTTAGGACCAGCCACTACATTTCTCTATTCCGGTCCGGCCATCAATATTCTGGCGATCATTCTGACTGCCCGGGTGCTGGGCGTAGAGATCGGAGTAGCCCGAGCTGTGGGAGCTATCGTCTTTAGTGTAATTATCGGTCTTATCATGGCGTTTATCTTTCGCAAAGAAGAGCAGAAAAAACTTGAGCAGCAAATGGCTCAACCGGAACCGGAAGTTACTCGTCCGCTCTGGCAGGAGGTAGTTCATTTCGGTATCATGGTTCTTATCCTTGTATTTGCCAACTGGGGAGCACCCAAAGTTGATTCCGGTATCTGGGCAGCCATCTACAATGCTAAATGGATTATCACCGCAGTTCTAGCAGTTCTGTTTGGAATCGCCCTGAATAAAATTTTTAAAATGAAAGTCTGGAAAATCCTGGTTACAACAATCGCTGTTATCACCGTTCATATTATCTTTAAAGGCAATCCGATGCTCACGTTCGTGACCGGGATTATTGGACTGTCCTATTTCACCAGTTTGGATGAAGGTGAGTTGGGTGACTGGTTTGCCTCTACCTGGGGTTTTGCCAAACAAATCCTACCGCTGCTTTTCATCGGCGTGCTGGTTGCCGGTTCGCTACTGGGTCGTCCCGAACAGGAAGGCTTGATTCCATCCAGTTGGGTTCAAACTCTGGTTGGCGGCAATTCGCTCGGAGCAAACTTCTTTGCCTCCATAGCTGGAGCATTCATGTATTTTGCCACGCTCACAGAAGTTCCAATTTTACAGGGTCTCATCGGCAACGGTATGGGTAATGGACCGGCTCTGGCACTACTGCTGGCAGGCCCGGCGCTATCGCTTCCCAATATGCTTGTCATCCGCAGTGTGATGGGTACTAAGAAGACAGTTGTCTTTGTTTCACTGGTGGTTGTGATGGCTACCTTCAGCGGCGTAATCTTCGGCATGTTTTATAGATAAATTTTATTTTAAAAGGTAATAAATAATGAATAAAGATCTTAAATCAAAATCCGGTATCAGCTTTTTTGAGAAATATCTGACTTTATGGGTTGTGCTCTGTATGGCAGTTGGTATTCTGATCGGGAAATATCTTCCTGCTTTACCCAGCTTTCTGGGGCAATTTGAATATGCCAGAGTCTCTATCCCGATCGCCATTCTTATCTGGTTAATGATCTATCCCATGATGATGAAAGTTGATTTTGCCAGTATAAAAAATGTTGGTAGAAATCCCAAAGGATTATATATAACCTGGGCAACAAATTGGCTGATCAAGCCCTTCACAATGTATGCCATTGCAGCATTCTTTCTGCTGATAGTTTTTAAAGCACTAATTCCTTATGACCTGGCAAAAGATTATCTGGCAGGTGCTATTCTGCTGGGGGCAGCTCCCTGCACGGCTATGGTTTTTGTCTGGAGCTACCTTACCAAAGGAAACGCTGCTTACACAGTGGTTCAGGTAGCCACAAATGACCTGATTATTCTGATTGCCTTCACGCCGATTGTGGCTTTTCTGCTTGGTATTGGCGGTATTTCAATTCCCTGGAACACCCTGCATTTATCGGTTGGTTTGTTCGTGGTTATTCCTCTGGTGGGTGGTTATCTTACCAGGATCAGTGTTATCAAAAATAAGGGATTAGAATACTTTGATCAAAAATTCATTCCAAAATTCAATAACATTACAATCGGTGGATTATTATTGACTCTCATAATCATTTTCTCATTTCAAGGTGATGTCATTTTAAATAATCCTCTGCATATTTTTCTGATAGCTGTTCCTCTCACAATTCAGACGTTCCTCATTTTCTTCATCGCCTATCTGCTCAGTAAGAAATTCAAGGTGAAACACGATATTGCAGCTCCTGCCGGTATGATCGGAGCTTCCAATTTCTTTGAACTTGCTGTAGCAGTGGCAATTTCACTTTTTGGCACAAATTCACCGGTAGTATTGGCAACCATTGTAGGTGTTTTGGTAGAGGTTCCGGTAATGCTTACCTTAGTGAATATAGCTAATAAGACTAAACATTGGTTTCAGGAAAAGCCAATTATTTCAAATTAAATAAAACTAATTAAGGAGATAAATCATGGCAGAATGTTGTTGTGGAAGTGAAGGTGTAAAATTACTCTATTCCTGCTCGGGTGGAGCAGATGTGGGTGCCCTTGCAGATAGAATTGCCCGCAGATTGGCAAAAGAAGGTTTTGGCAAAATGAGTTGCCTTGCTGGTATTGGTGCTGATATTTCAGGATTTATCGAATCGGCAAAATGTGCTGCGCAGAATATAACTATTGATGGCTGTCCGTTGCGGTGTGCAGCTAAGAATTTTGAAAATCGGAGTATCAAACCACTATCGTTTGTATTAACTGAAATGGGTTTTACCAAAGGGAGCACAGAAGTGAATGTAGAAACTATCGAAACAGCAATGAAAAAATTAGAAAACGAATTTAAGAAAATGAAAGTTAATAAAGCCATAACATCAACCAATAACTGTTGTTGACAAAAGGAGTCGTTTTTAATGAATAATCTAACAAAAATCCTAATCGTAGCTGCCTTAATCATTGTTGTGGCAGTGGTCATCATACTCAAAAACCAACCGGCTGAAAGTGAAAAAGAAACAGCAGAAAGTTCAGATGTTGGAACTGTTACCGTTCCATCGGATAGTACAAATGATCTGATTGCAGAAGAGGGAGAAATCTGTGATACGATTCTAACCATTGCAGATAATTATACGAAAGATACATTATCTGAAACGAATATAGAGGAAGCGAATAGTAAACAGGAAAATGTTCAAGAAACAGAAAAAAATGTGCAACCCAAACAGAAAACAGCGACAGGAGATGTGCTGGCAATCGTGGCGGGAGAGGAGATCACGAAAAAGGAACTGGAATCTGAATATAAAAAACTCTCACCGCAATACAAGGACATGTTCAAAAACGATAAAGACCTTTATCTGGAACAGCTTATCATCAAACAGCTTCTGGTGCAGAAGGCAACCGAGAAAGGCTATATTCCTGCCGGCAACACCAATCAATCAAAAGAAGATACCGGAATACAAAAACTGATCTCTGAACTGGGAAATGACGTTGATATAGCTGAATCTGAATTGGAACAATTTTACCAGGAAAACAAAGGTCAAATGCAAGGTGCTGCTTATGAACAGGTCAAAAACGATATTCGCAACTATCTGATCCAACAGAAACAGGGTGAACAAACCCAGCAGTATATCGAAGAGATCAGACAGGAAGCGGATGTAATTTTAAATGAAGAATGGCTGGCAGAACAGCTTGCAGCCAAACCGAAAAATCCCCTGACTGATGCACTTAAAAATGGAATTCCCACCGTACTCGATCTGGGTTCGGATAGTTGTGTTCCCTGTCAGATGATGATGCCTATTTTTGACGAATTGGAAACAGAATTGGCAGGCAAAGCAAATGTTATTCTTCTGCAGATCGCCGATTATCGCGATCTGGCGAATAAATATCAGGTGCGCGTAATTCCCACTCAGATCTTCTTCGATCAAAACGGCGAGCAATACTTGCGGCATGAAGGCTTCCTGTCCAAAGAAGATATATTGAAGAAATTGAAAGAAACAGGAGCTGAGCTATGATAGAATCGATCTTTATCTGGGCAACGAGGGCGATGGAGGGATCTTTACTTATTTCCCTGGGAGCTTCTTTTGTGTGGGGGATCATGAGCATATTGCTTAGTCCCTGCCATCTTGCCAGTATTCCGCTGATCATTGGTTTTGTGAATGAACAAGGGAAGATTTCCACTAAACGCGCCTTCACTATTTCTCTTTTGTTTTCCGTTGGAATTCTCATCACGATTGGGCTGGTGGGTATTATCACAGCAAGTTTAGGTCGTATGCTGGGCGATGTAGGAACGATTGGAAGTTATCTCGTCGCCGTCATCTTCTTCCTGGTTGGACTACATCTACTGGATGTGATTCCCATGCCATTCACAGGCAAAATGGGACAGCCTGGTTTCAAGAAAAAAGGACTGCTGGCAGCTCTCGTTTTGGGATTGGTTTTTGGAATTGCCCTGGGTCCCTGCACATTTGCCTATATGATGCCTGTTTTAACTGTCGCTTTTCGTGTAGCTTCAACTCAATTTTTACTGGCAGCTTTATTAGTTCTGCTCTACGGTTTGGGACATTGTTCCATCATTGTTCTGGCAGGTACATTTACCGAAGTAGTTAAGAAATACCTTAACTGGAATGAAAGATCGAAAGGAGCAATAATTGTGAAGAAGATCTGTGGAGTACTAGTAATTCTAGGTGGTATCTATTTAATTTGGAGTGCGTAGTAAAGGAGTTTAAGTTATGCCTAATAAAGCTGATAAAAAAAACGATGATGATATTATCTGCTATTGCAGAAATGTAAACAGAAAAGTTATAGTAGCTGCTATAGAAGCAGGGTGTTCTTCCTTGCAGCAGGTGCAAAAAGTTACTGGTGCTGGATCTGGTAATCAATGCTTGGAATTAAATCCCAAAGGTATCTGCTGTCATCAGGATATCATCGATTTGATAAATACATACAGTAAACAAACGACCAACGCAAAAAAGCATGTTAAATGTTGTTGTAATCCGAATAAAAAAGGAGTAGAAAAATGATTATTAAAATCTTAGGAACTGGTTGTGCCAAGTGCAAAAAACTGGAACAAAATGCTATTAAAGCAGCAGAAGGGATGGATGTGGAAGTGCAGAAGGTTACCGATCTGAACCAGATCATGGACTACGGTGTTATGATGACGCCAGCTCTTGTTATCGATGAAAAAGTGGTTTCTGCAGGCAAAGTGCTTTCTTCAAAAAAGATTAAAGGTTTGTTTCAAAAGTGACGAAAAAGTAAGCTTTGCTGTAAAAAGTTTGAGGGTTAAGCAATGCAAAAAGTTCTATTTCTATGTACAGGAAATTCCTGCCGCAGTCAGATGGCGGAAGGTTTTTTGAAAAAATATAGAGATTTCGAAGTTCATTCAGCCGGCACGCAACCTTCGAATCAAATCGATCCGCTGGCAATTGAGATGATGCGTGAACTGGGCATCGACATTTCAGATCAAACGCCAAAATCTGTGGATAATTTTCTGAGAGATGAATTCGACTATGTGATCACCGTCTGTGATGGTGCTAAGGAAAGTTGTCCTGTCTTTCTGGGAAAAGTGAAACAGCGGCTGCACTTTACTGTCTGCTGAGTTCATCTATTTTACACGCTATTAGCACAGGCGAAGCATCAGCAGAAATAAGAAGAAAAAATTAAATTTGACATTTAAAGCTTTTAAAATATCTTTGTTAGTGTTTGCTAACTTGATGAACACAGGAGGTAATGATAATGTTCAGTGAAAGGCAACAGCAGATCATCGAAACAGCGATCAAAATAATCGCTGTTAATGGAGTCCAGAATTTTACAACAAAGAATCTGGCACGGGAGATCGGGATTTCTGAACCGGCTCTCTATCGTCATTTTGACAGCAAACTGCATATCATGGAAGCTATTATCAAATATTTTAAAAATCAGATGCAACCTGCCATCCAAAAACTGCAAGGCAATTCAAATTCAGTTAGGAAAATTGAAAATTTTGTTTTAGAGCATCTAAACATTATCAACCAAAATCCGCATTTTGCTAGAGTCATTTTTTCGGAAGCGAATTTTCAATTTGATGAAATCCTGCTTTTAAAGATGACCAAGATGATGAATCAATCACTCAATAAATTGGGAGCCATTATTCAAAAAGGTCAGAAAGACAATGAACTAAGATCTGATATAGCATCTTTAACCATAAGCAGATCAGTGATCGGATCGTTAAGGTTGTTGATAACCCAGTGGAGCATGTCCGGTATGATATTTGATCTGGTAGCAGAAGGCAGAAAACTTTGTGAAGATTTAAGAAAATTGATTGCGGAAAAGCAATTTTTTTTGCAATAAAGGTTAGTATATACTAACAAATAAAACAGGAGAGAAAATGGAAAGAATGCTGAATAAGTTAATAAGATTTCCAAAAACCATAATCGTGGTCTTGCTGCTCATCACAATTGCTTTTTTTATGGTAATGAAGAAAAACAGCAGAATGGAAACCGATCTGGACGAGTATATGCCACAGGATCATCCGGCTTTTGTTTATAGTGATGAGATGAAAGAAGTTTTTGATATTAAAGATGGAATCATTATAGCTATCGAGAATGAAGCAGGAATTTACCAAACCGAAACATTGCAAAAAATTAAAGACCTTACAAAAGCTTTGGGCAAAATGGACGAGATTGAAAAATCTGATGTGACTTCCCTTTATACAGCAGATAATATTATTGGCACCGAAGAAGGATTGGATGTGAAGGCATTTTATAAACGAGTTCCGAAAATCGCTGAAGATTTAGCTGAATTACGCAAAAGTGTCCGTTCAAATGATATGGTCTTCGGCAGATTAGTGTCGGATGATGAAACTGTATCCGTCATTATTGCAGAAATTGAGGACGATGTTTTCACGCAGAAATTCTATAATGAAATTCTTACTTTAGTTAAATCGTATGAGGGAAATGAAAAACTGTATGTAGCCGGCAGCCCGATAGTAGAAGGAACAATGGCTCTTCTTGGTCCCAAAGATATGAAAAAGATGGTGCCATTAGTTATTTTGGTAATAATTCTGGTTTTGTTGTTTGTACTGAAAAGTTTTAAGAACACGATTTTCACGCTCCTTGTCGTATTGTTTAGCGTTATCTGGGCGTTTGGATTGATGGCATTTTTTAAAATACCAATTTATGCGGTATCCACAATGATTCCGGTTATGCTGATTGCAATTGGAGTTGCAGATGGAATTCATCTCTATAGTCATCTCGATCTTTTCCTACAAAAAAATCCTAATGCAACCCGCAAAGAAGCAGTTTCCGATATGCTGAAAGGAATGTGGAAACCGGTTGTAATGACTTCTGTAACAACATCGGTGGGATTCTTTTCATTGCTCACATCTGAAGTATTTCCCATAAAATATTTTGGTTTATTTACAGCATTCGGAGTAACTGCTGCAATGCTTTTTTCATTACTTCTAATTCCGGCTGGAATTTTGGTTTTTGGTTTTACAAAGCGTAAACCCGGTATTGAAAAGAAGAGTTTAAATAAAATTCCTTTTGCTTATAAATTTGCGAACGGTGTTATCAAATACAAAACAGTTACCCTCTTATTAACTATAATCATTGTAGCAGTTTCATTGTTTGGAATCACAAAAGTCTGGATAAATTCCAGTTTTTTGGAAAAATTTGAAGATGACAGTGATATAGTTCTTACCGATAAGTTCATCAATGAACATTTTGGCGGAACGAGTACACTCAATGTAATTTTGGATGCTGATGAAAATGGGAAAATAAAATCACCTGAAATCTTAAAATTAATTGATGAAATGCAGCAAAAAGTCGATTCCGAATTACAAATTGTGGGAAATACTTTTTCTCTGGCAGATTATCTGAAGCGAATGAACAAAGTTATGCACGAGGATAAAGAAGAGTTTGATCTAATCCCGGATTCACAAGAATTGAATGCCCAATATTTACTGCTTTATGAAATGAGCGGTGACCCTGAAAATCTTTGGAAAGTTGTAGATTATGATTATAAAACTGCAAATGTTACAATTCAATTGAAAAGCGATAATTCCAAAGCTATCAACAGTGCAATAGCTGAAGTAGAGAAATTCAGAGCTGAATTCCAAAAACTCGGGGTCAAAATTAATTTTGCAGGTTCAGGTTACAAAGCACTTGTTTTTACAGATCTCATTTTAGAAGGTCAGATCAAAAGTTTAGTGATGTCACTATTCATAATTATAATTTTACTTTCATTAATGTTCAAATACTTCTTGGCAGGATTAATTGGTTCAGTTCCAATAGTCATCACAGCCGTCATCGGATTTGGTGTTATGGGTTTAATGAATATCCCACTGAGTACTACAACAGCACTCATCTCCAGCATCGCAATTGGGATCGGTATAGATTATGCTGTTCACTTCATCGAACGTTATAAAATTTATGCCTCAGAAACTAGTGATAAGCAGAAAACGATGAAAGAAACGATGCACCATTCCGGACGAGCAATTATTTTTAATGCTACCGTTGTGATAGCCGGATTTCTGGTTTTGTTGTTTTCCGTATTCCCACCAAACAGGAGTCTGGGAGCTTTGGTTTCTTTGAATATGTTCACCAGTTTCCTGGGAACAGTAACGATTATGTACCTGCTTCTATATAAAACGAATTTGTTTTTTGGGAAGAAATAGAAACATCGGAATGTTCAGCTTGCTGATCTTCCGATTGTTTTGAGCACCTAAACATTCCGAAGATTAGCTAAATCGAAACATTCTGAAGATACTCCGTTCAGAGAAATAATAAAATAGAAAAATGGAGGAAAAAATGTTAAAATCTATGATTAATCCCGATACATCGGGGAAAAAGTTCACAATTGTTTTAATGGCAGTGTTGATGATGGGCGCAGCATTATCTGCACAAGAAATCACAGGTTTGAAAATTATTGAAAATGTTTACAATCGTGATACCGGAGAAGATCAAACGGCCGATCTTACAATGTCACTAATTAATTCGCGCGGTGATGAGCGAGTTCGAGAAATTAAGCAGTATCTAAAGGATTTTGGCAAGATGGAAAAGAAAATAATGTTTTTCGTTGCTCCTGCCGATGTTTACAATACTTCATTTATGAATTGGAGTTATGATGAAGAAGGTAAGGATGATGATCAGTGGATTTATCTGCCAGCACTAAAGCGAGTTAAAAGAATTTCTTCAGATAGTAAAAGTGATTATTTTATGGGCTCGGATTTTACCTATGATGATCTGGGAGATCGTCAACCCAGTGCCGATACACATAAAATTTTGCGGGAAGAAGAGATCGAAGGTGAAATGTGTTATGTGGTCGAGAGCATTCCCAAAGAAGAAGAATATATATATTCTAAAACCATTACCTGGATCATACAGGATAAATGGATCGGAAAAAAGAAAGAGTTTTATGATGAAGACGGAGATCTGCTGAAAACCCTCACGGTGAAAGAATTTAAGAAGGTCAAAGATTTCCTGATCATCACATTATCGGAAATGCATAATGTTCAGTCAGATCACAAAACAATTATGAAATTAGAAAATGTGAAGATCGATAGCGGAATTGCCGATAATAAATTTACAGAACGAATGATGAAAAGAGGAATGTAGTTTTGGAGTAAAATGTTCGTGATATTTTATTCAACATCACGAATGTTGCATTCCAAATGGAGGAGAAAATGATTAAACGTACACTTTTAATATTATTAATCGTAGCAATGTCTTTGATGCTGAACGCCCAATTTAAGCAGCGAGGTTTCGTGCAAACTTATCTCGGTGCACTTATAGAACAAGACTGTAAATATTCCGTCCTGCAAAATACTTTTGATTGGCGATTGGATTATGGCAAAGGCAATGTTTCGCTTTATGTAAATCCGGTTTTCAATTATAGTGGTTTGAATAAAAATTTAGACATCGGTATGCGTCAGGCATATTTTGATATTTACTTTGATAATTTTGATTTAAGGATCGGAAAACAGCAGATAATCTGGGGAAAAGCTGATGGTGTTTTTATCACAGATGTCATTTCTCCACGTGATCTTTCTGAATTTATTCTACCGGAATTTGAAGAAATACGAATCGGGATAAATGCCGTGAAACTGGATTATTATCTGGGAAATTCTACTCTGGAAGCTGTTTGGATACCAACTTTCCAACCAACAATTTCACCTGAACAAAGTTCAATTTGGTTTCCTGAAATGGAGTTGCCAAGTATTCCTACAACTATTGAACCGACAATTGAAGTAGAAAAAAAACTTTCCGAAAGTGAACTTGCCTTCAAATATTCATATCTGGGAAATGCGATCGATTATGAATTGATGGCAGCTTATCTTTGGGATGACAATCCGGCAATGCATATTTACCCGCAACCTGATTCAACTATTCTGATAAAACCTGAATATCACAGGCTTCCACTCGTGGGAGCAAGTTTTAGTAAATCTATTTTGGGTGCTGTAATTCGCGGAGAAGGTGCCTACTATTTTGATAAGAAATTTTCAGCCGAAGATTTTTCTGTGAACGGAATCAAAGAAAAAGATTATGCTCATCATCTAATCGGTTACGATCACAACTGGTTCGGAGTAAATGTCGGTTTTCAATTTATTCAGGAATATATTCTGGATTATGAAGACGATATTCGCAATGACGAATTTTCCAGCACCATGACTTTTCTGGTGACAGAAGATTTCCTGCGCGAAACGCTGCAGATTGAATTTTTCACATATTACGGCATAAACAACGAAGATGCTCTTCTGCGTCCGAAAGTAGTTTATAATCTGGCGGATGGATTTGAAACTCAACTGGGAACAAATATCTTTGTGGGCGAGAAAGGAAATTTTGGTCAATACGATGAAAATGATATGATCTTTTTGAAAGTTAGGTATAATTTTTAAAAAAACATAAAAAAGGGCTTGACGGATAAATAGTTATTCAGGAACTTGAATACCGATTAGGAGTAATTATGAGTTTAGTAAAAGTTTCTGAAGGAGCATCGATTGCCTTACACGGCATGGCGCTGATCGCTCGCAAAAAGTCACAGCGATTAACGGTTAAAAAGATCGCACAGACTTTGAACGTCTCGCAGACGCATCTGGCAAAGGTTTTTCAACAATTACAGAAGTCTGGTCTGGTGCATTCTGTGCGCGGTCCTGCGGGTGGATTTGAGCTGAAAAAAAATCCTGAAGATATCACTTTTCTCGATATCCTGCAGGTGATCGAAGGCAAAATTGAATTGGGAGGATGCCCTTTCAATAAAGATTATTGCGCTTTTGACAAGTGCATTTTCAGCAATGAGCTCAATCGTCTGACAAAGGAAATCTATGATACATTCAAAAATATGAGATTAAGTGATTTTGTCCGCTAATTTTTTTGAATACATTTAGGAATTTAAGTTCCTGAAAGGATGTTTAATGAAAATGAAAAACTACAAAAATTCTGAAAATCAACAAAATCCCCATAATATTCAAGCTGTGAAATTGTATGATCAAAAAGAAGCTGAGATTATCCATCTTCTTGTGAATTCTAACGAAAGTTTGAAACCTCATGTCACAGCAGTTGACGTTGCTTTCTATGTTTTGGAAGGCAAACCGACTGTTTTGATCGGCGATGAAAAAAAGCAGCTTGAGAAAGATGATCTGGTAGAAAGCCCCAAAAATATCGTACATTGCATTTATAATCATACCAAAGAAAAGGTGAGAATGCTTTCATGAAATTTCCCAGACCGCAAACGAAACCAAGATTTATCGAATGATTGCGAAATTATCCTATTATGCTGAGCTTAAAATAGTTCAACAACAAACAACTTAAGAATGAAAAAAACTAAGGAGGCAAAAATGAGTATGTTTTGTTATCAATGTCAGGAAACTATCGGCAACAAAGGCTGCACAATTAACGGAGCGTGTGGCAAAAAAGGTGATGTGGCAAATTTACAGGATCTGCTGATCCACGCGATCAAAGGAATGCTGATCTTTCGTCATTCCGCTGATCTAAAAACACGAGAAAAATACCGTGAAACTTGTAATGAATTGGACAAATTCGTCGTGGAAAAATTGTTCTCTACGATCACCAACACGAATTTTAATCGCAAATATTTTGTTGATTCTATCAAAGAAGCGATCAAGATGCGTGAAATGGGTAAAGCAAAAATCAAAGAGATGGGAATTACAGATGTAAAATTCGCTGATCACGATGCTGCGAATTTTACGATCACAGATGAAAATATCGATGCTAAAGCAGAAAAAGTGGGAGTTTTGCGCACCGAGAACGAAGATATCCGTTCTTTAAGAGAGTTGATCACTTACGGTGTGAAAGGAATAGCTGCCTATGCCGATCATGCGATGCGATTGGGCAAAGAAGCCAAAGAGATCGTGATGTTCATGGAAAAAGCACTTCTGGCAACTCTGGACGATTCTCTTACGGTCGATGAACTGGTCGATATCGTTTTGGAAACTGGAAAATATGCCGTTGAAACGATGGCTGTTCTCGACGCTGCCAATACCGAAACTTATGGTCATCCAGAAATTACAGAAGTAAATATCGGTGTACGTCAGAATCCAGCGATCCTAATTTCCGGACACGATCTAAAAGACATGGAAGAGCTTTTGGAACAGACAGAAGGAACAGGCGTGGACATTTACACACACGGTGAAATGTTGCCGGCAAATTATTATCCAGCCTTCAAAAAATATGATCATTTTGTGGGCAATTATGGAAATGCCTGGTGGAAACAAACTGAAGAATTTGAGAAATTCAACGGTGCAATTCTATTGACCACAAATTGTCTGGTGCCACCAAAAGCTTCTTACAAAGATCGTGTTTTCACCACGAACAATGTTAGATTTGACAAAGTGAAACATATTCCTGATCCAAAAAAAGGTGAGAAAAAAGATTTTTCAAAAATCATTGAAATGGCGAAAAAACTTCCTGCGCCAACTGAAATTGAAAATGGCTCGATAATTGGAGGATTTGCTCATCATCAAGTTTTGCAGCTGGCAGATAAAGTTGTCGATGCTGTAAAAACAGGTGCTATCAAGAAATTCGTGGTGATGGCTGGCTGCGATGGAAGACACAAAACCAGAGAATATTACACCGATTTTGCTAAAGCTTTACCAAAAAATACGGTTATTCTCACGGCTGGTTGTGCGAAATATCGTTACAACAAACTTGATCTGGGAGATATCGGTGGAATTCCACGCGTGCTTGATGCTGGTCAATGCAACGACAGCTATTCTCTTGCGCTGATCGCTTTGAAACTGAAAGAAGTCTTTGAGCTGGAAGACATCAACGATCTACCGATAGTTTACAATATTGCCTGGTATGAGCAAAAAGCGGTAACCGTCCTTTTAGCACTTCTCTATCTCGGCGTGAAAAATATCCATCTGGGACCTACCCTGCCTGCTTTCTTATCACCAAATGTGGCCAAAGTTCTGGTAAAAAATTTCGATATTGGCGGCATCTCGAACGTTAAAGATGATATGCAAGATATGATCGGTTAGAGAAATTATTCATTTAATCAGAAAAATAATAACTGGAGTTCAGCCTTTTTGTTGGACTCCAGTTTTTTTTGTTTTTGAAAATTTTTTTGTTTCAATTCAGATTTTCTCTTCGCTATCTTCCTCGATCTTCTCATATTTTGTTCAAAAACAGAGATGTAAAGTTGAAAGTGTTTCATCGAATTCTTCATGAGAAATAATGCAAAACAAGACCTACCTTCGTTTCACCAGGACAAAGCGAGCAGAATGACAAAAAGGTGAAATTAAGAATGTCATTGACGAATTAGCTTATTCAAATAAGAAAGTATGATCTGATTAGAGAAAATAAACTCATCATTTGGGATGATGTGATAGGAGTTAAATGTGGCTACATTAGTAACGAATCAGCAGGAATTTCTAAACGAAGTAATTCAAAATATCCTGCCAGGTTCAAAAAATCTTTATTTTTTGGTTGGTTACTTCTACTTTTCCGGTTTTAAAGAAATATATGAGCAGGTTGGAGATAAGCATCTCAAAATTCTTGTTGGGATGAATATTGAGAAGGATTTATCCAATAACATAAAAGAATTCTTTGTATTGCAGGAACTTAATCAATCACGATTAGAGATTAAAAAGAGCTATTACAAATCCTTTGTTGAGATCTTTAATGATACTGATTTTTTTGATTCGGATAGAAAGATAAAAGCATTTGAAGTTTTTCTGAGAAAGATAAAAGATGGTTCTCTTGAGATTAAAAAGACTGCTTCACCTAATCATTCCAAAATGTATCTGTTTGAGCACAAAGTCGATCATTCTCAAGGTGGGAAATTACCCGGCACGATGATAACTGGATCAAGCAATCTTACTCTTTCTGGCTTGAAAGGTCAGCAGGAAATTAATGTAATTCTTTATGACGAGTATAAAACAGGAAAGAAGATTTTCGATGATCTTTGGGAACCTGCTATCGATATTGTATCGGAAGAAAATATTCTGGAATTCACAGAAGAAGTGATCGAAAAAATCTGGTATCATAAGCTTTACACTCCCTACCAGTTTTATGTTCGTGTTCTTTACGAATATTTCTCCATGAAAAGTGATCGAGAGATTTCATTTCCATCCCAGATCACTAAAGGAAAATTCTTCAATCTACAATATCAGCTTGATGCCATCAAAAAAGCTTTGATCGTTATCGAAAAACATAATGGTGTTTTGATCTCTGATGTTGTTGGATTGGGAAAGAGTATCATTGCCTCGGCTGTTGCGTATAATCTGCGAAAAAAAGTCATTATTATTGCACCACCACATCTTTGCGATCAATGGGATAAAGAATATCGAACTCTATTTGATCTGAATGCCGTCGTCTTTGGAAGTGGCTCAGTTCATAAAGCATTAGATCAGCTGCAAAACGTCTGGCAAAATGAAGAAGTTTTGATCATCATTGATGAAGCTCATAAATACAGAAATGAAAATACTGATGATTATATAAAACTGCATCAGCTATGTCAGGGAAATAAAGTAATTCTGCTTACAGCTACTCCATTCAACAACCGACCTCAAGACGTTTTTTCAATGATCAAACTGTTCCAGATCCCTTCCAAATCTACAATTAGAACGGTTGATAATCTGTCTTTTAAATTCACCGAGATGATCAAGGAATACAAAGAGATAAACAAAAAACGCAGAAAGAAATCTATCGGTGAGAAAGAGCTGAAGAAAAGAATAAATGACCTTGCCCGGAAAATTCGTTTTATTATGGAACCGATTATCATCAGGCGATCTAGGATTGATCTCGATAAAATAGACTTCTATCGTAATGATTTGAAAAAACAGAAGATCAAATACGTGTTCGCTGAACCTCCAATTATCAAAGAATACTATCTCGGCAATCTAACAGAACTATATCAATCCACTCTCACTTTACTGGCAAAAGAAGATCGAAACTTTCCTGTGGATAAAATCGATTTGGAAGAAGGAACTGGCTATATCGGAACACGTTATAAATCTGCCCATTATATTATCGATCTTGAGAAATTCCGAAAAAGTATTACCAATGAACATGCTGATGTTGAATCAATCGGTATAGCGCAGATCAACCTGGCTAAATTCATGCAGAGATTATTGGTAGGCAGATTCGAAAGCTCTCTCAATGCTTTTAAGAAAACATTGGAATCGATGATCAAATCTATGGAGCGTATCAAAACTTTTTACGAAAAACTGCATCGTGTTCCCATCTATAAAAAAGGTAAGTTACCCTCTCCCGATGCTTTACTGGATGATCTTAATGATGATGCTCTTGCTGAAGTTGGAGATTACAGCTTTGAAGAAGAACTAAAAAAAGAATATGAAAAAGGTCTTGTTTTTATTCCTAAAGAAGAACTAAAAAAATCCTTTATTATTCATCTCAAGCATGATTTGAAACTACTAAAGCAAATTCATAAAAATTGGTTTGAAGATGGCATTAAAGAAGATCCAAAATTAGAAAGCTTCAGAAAAGAAATAGTCAAACAGCTAACAGAAGATCCCAAGAGAAAGATCGTTGTATTCAGCGAATACTCCGATACAGCCAGATATGTTTATGATAATATCAAAAATGATCCTGCTATCAAAGCTATCTACTATTCCAGCGCAGAATCTAATAAAGTGAGAAGAATCATCAAAGAAAACTTCGATGCTTCATCTGAAATTCAGAAAGATAAATATAACATAATAATCACTACCGATGCGCTTTCGGAAGGAATTAATTTGAATAGAGCCGGTACTATTTTCAACTATGATATTCCTTACAATCCCACCAGAGTAATTCAAAGAGTTGGCCGTATAAACAGAATTGGTAAGATGCTCTTTGAAAAACTTTATATCTATAATTATTTTCCAACTGAAATTGGTGAAGGTCATATCAGAAGAAAAGAGATCTCCACTCTCAAAAAAGCTATGATAGACACACTTCTTGGTGAAGATACACAAGTTCTAACTGATGAAGAACAACTGGTTTCCTATTTCCATGAGCAATACAGCAAAGCTTTGGAAACTCAGGAAAGTGAATCCTGGGACGTGGAATATCAAAATGAATACTACAACCTTCTCAGCAGGAAACCGGAACTTCTTGATAAAGCCAAAGCTATTGAACATCGAAGCAGAACCAGAAGAACGGTGAAAAAAGACAGAGCAGGTGTTTTAGTATTTGGCAAGAAAGGTGAGGACTTCACATTCAGGTTAGGAATCAGTAAAACAGAATCTGAAGCAGTCACAGCCGAAGAAGCCCTTAAACTTTTTAAAGCTGAACTCACGGAAAATCCGCAGTCTGTTTCAGATACTTTTGACGCTATCTATCAAAATACCAAAGATAATATGTATGTTTCAAAATTAAAAGTTGCCAGCACAGGTAAACGAGCTCGAACGCTGAATAAATTGAAAGCTTTGATTACTGCAATACCAAAAAAGAAAGACTATCTTCAAGATCTTTATACAGTTGGAAAAGAGCTTAATTCTCTGCCGGATGGTGTTTATAGCATTATTCGTAAAATCGATACAAATTCTATCAATGAAGATATAAAAGAGCTAATGAATGAAGTTCCCCACAGCTATCTCGATAAGATCATCAAAGCAGCCAAGAAAATCGAGGAAGGATCTGAAACTTTGATCTTATCGGAGGAATTGATATGAAAAACTTGCAAAATAATTTATACAATGAAATTTCAAAAATTA
>JAGYMQ010000075.1 GCA_018400535.1 Candidatus Cloacimonadota bacterium | reverse complement strand
GTTGGTATCTTTTAAGAATTTTTTACCATCAGTTAAGCCAATTCTATTTTTGTAAGCAGTAAAAGAGTTATCAACTTTGTTTTCTTCCATGAAAAAGCGAAACTCGTTTGTCTTAAAAACATAACTTACCCCTTTCAAGTGGTCAAAATCTTTAATTTTGGATGTTTTGATTTTCACAAAAAACTTTTCTCTCAAATCTTTTTCCTGGAGCAACAAATCAATGACTTTTTCATCAATCTTTTCTATCAAATCCAAGAGAAGCGTTTGGTTTAATTCTGTTTTATCTTCGTTCCAAAGTCTTTCATCTTGTTTTAAAATATTTTCGATCATTTTTTTAATTCTTTTTTCCATAATCATTCCTCGCGACCATAAAATAGCAAAGTCAATTTTTGATCTTCTTCACTGATTCCAAATTTCTGCTCTGCCATTTCAATTTCATCCACATACATTTAAAAAATTACTTAACATAGCAATAAAAATCTTTTTCTTTTGATTATCTCTTGTTCAAGCATAATTTTTTCAGGAAATTCTGTTTCGGGAAAAACTTTATCTATATTCCAGGCAATTTACTTTTTTCGGACTTTCTTCGATACAACGATAACAATAAATGCAGTTCACATCTTCTATTTTGGAAAATTTTGTTATCGAAATTCCCATCGGACAATTTTTTTCGCACGATTTACAGTTAATGCAATTATCAGGATTTCTCACAATTGCTGGTCGTTTGATCTTCAAAAATTTTCCCAGATAAAGAAAAATG
Organism: Candidatus Cloacimonadota bacterium; assembly: GCA_018400535.1. Classification (GTDB taxonomy): domain Bacteria; phylum Cloacimonadota; class Cloacimonadia; order Cloacimonadales; family TCS61; genus TCS61. The sequence continues at coordinate 6,348 of JAGYMQ010000075.1, read as the reverse complement.
TTCATCAAAGCAGCATAGGGGCAAAGATAACGACACCAAAAGCGAGGAACGAAATAGCTCAAAACGAAAATGAGAAAAAGGAAGATGCCGCCAGAAACAGTAAGCATTTTGGGGAATGCCAGATTTTCCAGAGGACAAAACTGCATATAAAAATATTGTAAGGAAAGAAAAGAAAGCAAGATCGTCATGAGCAGGAACAGATATTTGAGCAGAGCAAGTAAGCGATGCAATTTTTCCGGAATCTGCACGCTTTTTTTTTTAAATTTGGAAAGATATTCCTGCAATGTTCCCAAAAAACAGATGTAACTACAGAATTTTCTGCCGATAAAGATCGTGATGATCAATATTAAAAAGCTGATAATTGTTATCGGCAGATAGACGTTCAAGCCAGCTAAATTCATCGGGCCGAAACAGACGATAGCAAAAGGGCAATGCTGATGCATCGTTTGAATAAATTTGGGAATAATGATAAAGATCAGAACAAGCCAGAGCGCAGCAAAAATTCCTTGAATGATCTGACGATATTTGATCTTTTTATTTTGTTTGGATAAGGAATTCACCTTTTTTTATCACTCTTTTGATCTGAATATCTTTAATATTTTCTGATGAAAAAATATCTTTTTCCAGGATGACAAGATCAGCTTGCTTATCTTTGGAAATCGTTCCTAATCTCTTTTCATTAAAGGAAAGACGAGCTGCATTTTTGGTGTATAATTCCACAGCTTCAAATCTGGAAATTCTTTCTTCTGGATTGTGAAGACGAATCGCAGCGTCAATTCCTGCTAGCGCATTCAGTTCCGTGATATACCAATCTGAGCCGCCAGCAACTAAAATTTTTCTATCAATAATTGATCTTAAACGATTGGTGCGCAGCGTTCTTTCTTTGCCCAATCTTTTTTCGTAAAGACCATTTTTTCCTGCCCACAAACGATCGAACATTGGCTGCATCGTTGCTGAAATTCCAGCTGCTGCAATGCGATCCAACATTTTATCAGAAGTCAGTTCGTTATGAACGATGATGTGGCGAATGTCTTTTTGCGTTTGCATTTGTGCTTTTTCGTAAAATTTCAGGATCTGCGAAATGGCAGCATCACCGATGCAGTGAATGGCAATTTGAAGTCCTTTTTCGTGAGCTTCCAAAATAAAATTTTCCCAGAATTCATCAGTTTTGTATAAAATTCCTTTTTCTTGTGGATTATCCGAATAGGGCTTTTTCAAAGCTGCTGTATAAGAGCCGAAAGAGCCATCAGCGAGAATGCAGCCGCCGATTCGCGGAGAACCAAGTTCCAGTGCACGGGAAATATTCGTGATCTGGGGATAGAGAATGAATTCGATGGGGAATTGAGCAATATTATTTTTGATCAGCTGAAAGTGAAGGTCTTGAGCATAAGCGTTTCCGATCATTGTATGGATTGCGGTGTGTCCCGTTTTTATCCCGATCTCTGCAGCAGCATGATAGGAGCGCAAAATTGCTTCATCGTCCAGATTATGATGAAACCAATTGGAAGCTTCTCCATTTTGTTTTTTGCGCAAATAACCGTTGAAATTTGTTGGCAACTTTTCTTTCCAATTGATCTCTTTTGCGGCAGCGGAATTTATCACGCAGGAATGACCATCAATTCTGCGTAAGAGAACGGGAGTTTCCGGAAATATCTTGTCCAGTTCATCTTTCGTGGGAAAGCGTTTTTCGGCGATCAGGTTTTCGTCAAATTGATAGGCAAAAATTTTGTTATCCAATTTTTCTATCTGAGATAAGATCGTAAAAACCTCTTCCAGATTTGATACGTTTTTCAAATCTGCTCCCAAACTATAGAGTCCGCCCTCAAAAGAATGCGTGTGCGTATCGATAAAACCAGGATAGACGAAAGCGTTGTCCAGATCGATTTTTTCCACATTTTTTAATTGCGGCAATTCGTGATAAGTTTCGATGATCTTTCCATCCTGAACCAAAATTGCTCGAAAAATTTTGTTTTCCATTTCCATCGAATAAAATTTTGCGTTATAAAATAGTTTCATAATATATTCCTCAACATTTGATAAAATAGGGTAACTGGAAATCCCATCACATTGAAATAGCAGCCTACTAAGCGGTCGATAAATTGACTGCCAAAACCTTGAATTCCATAAGCACCTGCTTTGTCCAGCGGTTCTTTCGTTGCAATATATTCAGCGATTTCTTCTTCGGAAAGCGCTTTGAAAAAGACTTTTGTTTTTTCATGATCCAGATGGATTTGATTTTTATAAGCAATTGCTACACCAGTATAAACGTAATGAAAATCATCAGACAGCAGGTTCAAAAATTCAGCAGCTTGCCTTTTTGTCTCTGGTTTGCCCAAGACTTTTTTGTTTTGATAGACGAGCGTATCTGCTGCCACGATGAGACAGGAGCTATCAAAATTTTTGCTGATAAATTTTGCTTTATTTTTGGCGTGATATTTCACCAATTTGGCTGGCGACCGATAAATATTTTCTTCTTCGATATTGGCTGGCATCTGCAGAGCTTTGATCCCGATCATCTCGAAAATATGCTTGCGCCTCGGTGAAGCAGAAGCCAGAATTATCTGCTTTCCTTTTACTAAATTATGGATCATAGAACATCCTGTATGATTTTTGTTTATATTTTTTTGATCAGGCAAATCTTGACAACTAAATAAAGCAAAATTTTCTCAATCAAAATATTTAATTATGAGATGTTTAAATGAATAAAGATGAATTTGAAAAAAAGAGAAAAGAGATAACAGAGTATAATAAACGAATTTTAAAAGAATTCAAACGTTCATTGAAGCATATTGTTTTCGATGAAACGTTGACTCTTTACATTTTACGACCGATCGCTTTTATTTTTGTGAAACTACTTTATAAGACAAATGTTACGCCCAATCAAGTTTCTTTCATGGTGATGATCGTTGGTATCATCAGTGCTTTTTTTTTCAGCTGGGGTACTCATCTGGGATTTATTTTGGGAGGTTCACTCTATTTTCTTGCGTTGGTTCTGGATTGCGTCGATGGTATGATCGCTCGTTTGAAGAAAACAGGAACTGCTGTCGGTCGGATCATTGACGGATTTGCTGATTATTTTGTTGGTGTCGTCGTTTACGTTGGAATGGGAATCGGATTCGATAAGGGAATTATCGATATATGTTTACCTTTCGATCATTGGTGGTTGCTGGTGATCTCTGCGGTCAGTCACATCGTTCATGCCATGATCGTGGATTATTATCGTGTGGAATTCATGGCGCATGGATTGGGAAAAGTTACTTCTGTGAATGATGAAAAACGCAAATTTGCTGAAGAATTGGAACGCATCAAGGATCAACGAGGGAAATGGCTGGATAAGAGCTTGATCGCGATCTATCTGGGCTATTCGCGTCTGCAATTATTTAAGATGGATCGTGATGAACATTATGATCGCAAAGAATATTTTCAGGCAAATAAGCTGTTGATCAAATTATGGTTCTGGATAGGTCCCACAGCGCATATTTTTGTTTTGATAATAGCAGCGATACTTTTCCGTCCTATAATATTTTTCAGCTATACTATCGGTGTCGCTAATCTTTATATGATCGTTTTGTGGATAGTTCAGGTGCGGGTGAAAAACAAATTGCAAAGGAAATAATTTGGAAAGAATAAAAAATCGATTTTTTATCTATCCTCTGCATTCTCATCAAACAATTTTTCAGCATATTGCAGATCCTTTTGATCATCAATTTCCGCCCATTTCAGATGATGAAAATCAACTGCTTTCAAAGTGATTTCACCCGATTGTATTGCTTGAGCGAAAGCTAATTCGTAATAAGCATCTAACTGTCTGAAATCGATGATCTGTTTAAGTCTTGGCTTGATAAATCTGAAAAAATCTTCTTTGGAAAAACTGTAAATATTAACAGTCTTAAAAAATCCTTCCAGATTTTCCGGTCTGCCAGGAGTTGATTTCAGATAAATTTTCTTCACTTCCTGATTTTCATCCAAATCAACCACAGTTCCATCCATGTAATCTCGATATCTATCCAAAGCCAGCATATTCAGTTCTGAGAAATGTTTTAGAGCTTTTTCCGAGACAACAATATCTCCTTCCAAAAGCAAGAAATTATGCTCAATTTTATCCAAAGCCATATAAAGCGAAACCACATTATTAGAATTATTCCAATCCTCATTTATCACGTATTCGATCTGCATTTTTTGCCAAAATTCTCCGACATAATCGATGATTTGTTGATAAAGATAACCCACAACCAAAACGCATTTTTTGATTTTTAAATGAGCTAATTCATCCAAAATTCTGTGTAAGATCGGCTTTTCATTTACTTCGACTAAACATTTTGGTTTATTCTCTGTCAATTCTTCCAAACGAGAACCGCGTCCTGCCAAAAGCAAAACTGCTGTTTTTATTTCATTTTTCATTTTTCTCCAAAACCTTTTTGATAGTATCCGCTACTCTTTTTCCCGATTTACCATCGGTATGAGAAAAAATATAATTGCAATCTTCTGCCAAATGCTCCTTTCGTTCTGGGTTGGGAGTAATAGCTTGTTTCACCGCTTTTACCAAATCATTGGGATCAGATAAATGAACGAAGGATTTTGTCAGCCAATCTTTAGTATTGTTTTCCAGAAGCGGTTGTCCATCGGAATGCTTGAGCTTTGAATAATCCAGATCGAAGATAATTCCGCAACGACCCAAAGCCAGAAATTCGTTGATAACGCTTGAGCCGTCGCTTATCATTGTATCAGCCACAAAAAGATAAGGCATCATATTGTGTTTTGTTTTATCCACCAAATGAATCTGTTGATTGCGTTTTGCCATTTTCTCGAAAATCTTATGCTGCGAATGAGATGCATATTTCCCGTTCCAGCTGTAAGGATGCAATTTGATAATTAGATTGTATTCGGGGATTAGTTGTTCGATTGTTTTAGCTACATCAAAGATTGAGGTTGGTTTATAGGAAGGAGCATACAAAACTGTTTTCTTGGAAGGATTTAACTTAAATTCTCGCAAGAGCTTTTCTTTGTCAAATTCCTGATTGAAAAACGGATCCAATTTTGGCAAGCCTACTTTATAGAGTTTCTCGATTTTATCCAAACCGTATTTCTTGAATTTCTCCTCACGATAATCACCTTCGATAAAAACATGATAACTAAAATCCTTTTGTTTGAGGAATTCACGATAGCGCAAAGTTTTTAAACCAGGACCGTGATCAACATTAAAAAGCAGAGCATCTCCGTATTTTTGTGGATTTTTTAGAGTCGTGCCGCAAATAACAGCATCGAAGTCTGTAACCGAATCGGTAGTTTTTAATCCTAATTTATGTAAATCAGCTTCTATTCTATTTTTCTGTTTGATGAGGAATATCCCCAAAAATCTCTTTTGATTGGGTCCGACTCTAAAATAAACATCAAAGTCGGGATCATTTTTCATTTCTTTGTAAATAGGCAAAAAACTGGGCAGATAATATTCCTGAGTTAATTCAAATAAAATTTTATGCATTTTTAATCCTTAATATACTTGAGTTTTTTCATTAGACTAACAGCTTGTTTATTTTGCATAAATTTGGTAACAATATTTTCGTGTTCTTTATTTTTCCATCTTCCAATAGAACTCGTATAAATATTTTGAATTCTGTTTTTAAGGTGTTTGCTCTTTTTTATGGATGTTTGGTCTATCCAGTTCTTTTTTGGGGGGATATGTGTTTCATTTAGAAATTTACTAATTTTCTCTACTTCTTTATCAAATTCAAAGATCAAATTTTCGTACCTAATATTTAAGAAGTTTTGATAATGAGAAAATTCGAAGGATTTTTTTACATCATTTATCCATCTTTCTGAAGAAACCCAGTATTTATCAGGTTTATTTCTTGGATGTTTAGATGTAATAACATCTCTTCCGTCCCGAATAACATTAATGAAACGAACTCTATCACCGAAATAAGAGAAGATATTTCTGACATATTGAATATTTTTGGGTGTCTTTTCGCACCAACGGTTAGTTACTTTTGGAATATGATGTAGCAAAAATTCACGATAAAGTCGATCAATTCTTTCGGGGTCACTATTTTTCCATTGAGTGAATGCATATGTCTGATTCTTTATCGCATGAATACTCGGATAAGAAGAGATGATAGACAAAAGTAGAGTTGTTCCTGACCTTGGACAAGCTCCAATAATTATTGGCTCTCTGCTGAATTTATGTTTATCAACTTTTTTCCCAATTTTTGTAATTTGAGGATAAACCATGTTCTTAATCAAGGTATTCATTTTTCTTTAAAGTCCTTCTGTATTTTAGATAAGACCAGCTCAGGAGTAATTTTTCTCATACAATTATGATGCTTTTCAGGACAGCTTTTTCCACCATGA
>JAGYMQ010000074.1 GCA_018400535.1 Candidatus Cloacimonadota bacterium | reverse complement strand
AATCTACTGATCCGTGTCAATCCGCGGTTCTGACTTTTTCATATCTCTTTTGTCTGAACCACAGATTATTTGGATTTCGTTGATTTCATGGATTTTTAATTCATCTACGAATTCCATTAATCTTCACCATTATTTAGTTTCGTTTCTTTCGGTGAATTTACAAACCTTACTGACCAATGAAATATTGAATTTCGCAAATTGCATCGATTTTTTTTCTTCATTCCGTGTAATCTACTGATCCGTGTCAATCCGCGGTTCTGACTTGATAACCTTGATAATTTTCTGAAAAGCTCTTCCGCGATGACTGATTTTTTCTTTTTCTTCACGTGTCATTTCACCAAAAGTTTTTCCTGTTTCGATTGCTCGAAAAATGGCATCATAACCAAAACCATTTGCGCCAATTTCCTTTCTGGTAATTTTTCCCAGCACTTTTCCTTCTGCAGTTGCGATCAATTTTCCAGGAAAGGCAAAAGCAACAACTGTGCGGAACTCAGCTTCACGTTCTGTGATATTATTCATTTCCTGCAATAATTTAAGGCGATTGTCTTTGTAAGAACAATTTTCGCCAGCATAGCGTGCAGAATATACGCCGGGTGCATCATTCAAGGCATTCACAAAAAGTCCAGTATCGTCAGCCAACGTGGGAAATCCGCTGAAATTTGCAGATTCTGTTGCCTTTTTGATCGCATTTCCAGCGATTGTCGATCTATCCTCGATCACTTCAGGAAGTTTTGGAAAATCGTAAGCTGTTAACAGCTGGATATCAAGATCTTTGAGAATTTCTTTGATCTCAGCGATCTTATCTTTATTTCTGGTGGCGAGAAGAATTTTTTCCATCGAGTTTTCCAAGAACTTTTTTGATGCGACGCAAGATATTTTTATTCAAGAATTGCTCAGCTGTATCTGTAATTTTTTGTAAAAGGTCCAAAATATCTTTTTCTCCACTCCAATTTTCCAATAAAATTTTTTCATCGATTTCATTTAAAACAATATTCAAACCAAAAACAACCAAAACTAGATCATCGACATAGCCAAAAATTGGAATGAAATCTGGAATGATATCGATCGGAGAGATCACGTAAGCGATGATTCCGCCAACCATCAGTTTTTGCGAAGTTGTAACTCTTTTATCAACTGCCAGACGACAGAGTAAAATAAAAAAATCGGGTAAACTGAGAAGATATTCGGAAAACTTACCGGCATCTTTGCCAGCTTTTTGAGTGGCAAATTTTTTGATCTTCTGTCGTAATTTTTCATAAAATTTCATTCTTTTTTGACTGATCTCTTCTTCTTGAATAATTTCTTCAGGGCTCATAGAACCTCCTTTTTTCACTTTCCAAAGCTTCCCTCAAAAAAAAACTCTTGCAAGCAAGATTCGGAAAGTTTTCCAAAACAAAACATTTATCCATTTTTTTACCATCCAAACTCCTTCTTAACCAAGAAAAAGTTCGCAATCATATTTTTCGACATTCATTCTTCTTGCTTTTCAATGTGCA
>JAGYMQ010000073.1 GCA_018400535.1 Candidatus Cloacimonadota bacterium | reverse complement strand
AAGTTGATTAGATTCTTCCAGAGAGATAGTGGAAGATACGTCAGAATGACAAAATGAATATAATAATGCTATTCTGAACTACTATGTTTGATTAAAAGAAGTTCTGAAGCCGAAAAGGAATTCCAATCAGAATTCCAGAAATAAATTATCCTGACCTAAAAATTATATTTTTGTTTAATTCACTTTTATTCGTTTCCGTGTTTGATCACTTTTCCTTCCGAAATATAGATCGTATCTTCTGCAATATTTGTGGAAAGATCTGCTATGCGTTCCAGGCAATTTGCAATACGGTTCAATCTGATAGCACGTTTGATCGTGGAAGTATCATCCATCATATAAGTGATCAGCACGCGGAAAATGCTATCCTGCATTCTGTCTACAAGATCATCACGGAGACAAACTTCTCGCGCCAGTTTTGAATCTTCAGTAACGAAAGCGCTGATGGATTGGTGCACCATCTGCAAAGTTTCTTTCGCCATTTCGATCAGGTCAAAATTATCATCGATATCACTTTGCTTGATGAGATATTGGGAATGTTTGGCAATATTAACTGCCAGATCTCCCATTCTTTCCAGTTCATTATTCATATTCATTATCATCGTAATCGTGCGCAGGTCTTTTGCTTCTGGTTGCTGCAAAGCGATCAGAGCGATGCATTTTTCATCAATGTAAATATCGTTTTCATTCACTCTATTTTCCAATTCCATCACACGTTGCAACTTTTCAGCTTTTTTTTCCACCAAGCCATCTACAGCGAGTTTTATCATTTCTTTCACAATTTCAGATTCATTGCGAATGTTTTGTTTTAGATCATCAATTTTATTTTTCAGCATTTTTTCTCCTGAATATTATCCGAAAACTCCTTCTAAATAAGCTTCTGTTTTTTTATTTTTTGGAACCGTGAAAACCTGCTCTGTCTTGCCAAATTCTATCAATTCACCCAGATACATGAATGCCGTATAATCTGATATTCTACCGGCTTGAGCAATATTGTGTGTGACGATCAAAATTGTCACCTTTTCTTTTAGAGAAAGACATAATTCTTCGATCTTGGCAGTTGATTGCGGATCGAGAGCGGAAGTCGGCTCATCCAATAACAGGATATCAGGTTGATTTGCCAGAGCTCTGGCGATGCAAAGTCGCTGCTGCTGCCCGCCAGATAGAGAAAAGGCAGAAGCATTCAAACGATCCTGTACTTCGTCCCAAAGCCAGGCATCTTTCAAACTTTGCACAACTTTTTCTTTGATGAAATTTTTATTTTTCCCTTGGATTTTCAAACCAAAGGCAATGTTGTCATAGATAGATTTGGGAAAGGGATTTGGTCTTTGAAAAACCATTCCAACTTGTGCTCTGATCTGTGTCAGATCTTGACCATTTTCATAAATATTTTTGCCATTCAAAAAAATTTTACCTTTTGTCTGACAGGTTGGGATCAAGCAATTCATACGATTGAAACTGCGCAAAAGAGTTGATTTACCACAACCTGATGGGCCGATCAAGGCAGTTACTTTCTTATCATAAACAGGAAAATTTACATTGTGTAAAACGTGTTTATTATCAAACCATAAATTCAGATTTTCCGTTTTTATATGAGCTTTTTTTTCTACCATTTTCTTTTCTTCCTTATTTTATATCGTATCACGATCGCGATCGTGCTCACAAACAAAACTAAGAGCAATAAAATCACAGCAGTTCCATAGGCGATTGGAACTTGTTTTTCAGCATGAGAGCCTTCAGTCAACAGCGCATAAATATGATAGGGAAGCGCCATCACTTCATCAAAGACCGATCTTGGCAACTGACGTGTGTAAAAGGTCGCTGCGGTGAATAGGATCGGTGCTGTTTCTCCCGCCACTCTGCCGATGCTGATTATCGTTCCAGTCAGAATATTTGGAAAAGCTGTTGGCAGGATAACGCGTAAAATTGTCTGTCTTTGCGTTGCTCCAAGGGCCAAAGAAGCTTCGATAAAATCGTTGGGAACTGTGCGGATTGCTTCTTCCGTATTATTGATGATGACAGGAAGCGCTAATATTCCAAGCGTTAGTGCACCAGAAAGCAGCGAAACATCAAAATGAAATAGATTCACGAAGACAGTTAGACCAAACAAGCCAAAAATGATAGAAGGCACACCAGCAAGAGTATTTATCGCAGTGCGGACAATCCTGACCAGCCAATAGGGTTTTGCATAGGAAGTTAGAAAGATCGCTGTCAAAACGCCGAAAGGTAAGGCAAATCCTACAGAGATTAAAGTTAACCAAAATGTGCCAACAATAGCTGGATAGATGCCACCTTCAGTCATATATTTGCGTGGAGAAGTTGAGATAAATTCCCAGGATAAAACGCTGAAACCTTTTGAAAAGATTACGATCAGGAAAATTGCCAGGAAGCTAATTGTCAGAAAAATTGATACATTGAGGCTAAAAATACCGATAGCTGCTTTGATCTTTCTGGAATTTTTCATTTTATACTTTTTCCTTTTCTAAGGATTTCTATCAATAAAATCGAGACGAAAGTGATAATGAACAACACGATCGCAATGCCATACAAAGCATGAAAATGCGGTGTCCCAATCGCTGTTTCCCCCATTTCTGCGGCGATCGTTGCTGGCATCGGACGAACAGGATCAAAAAGCGAATCCGGAATTTGTGCAGCTCCACCTGCGACCATCAAAACTACCATCGTTTCACCGACGGCTCTTCCAAATCCCAAAATGATACTGCTAAAAATTCCTGATTTCGCAGCTGGCAAAACAATTTTTATCGTTGTTTCCCATTTATTTGCGCCCAAACCATAAGAGGCTTCACGCAAGCTTTTGGGAACTGAAGAAAGCGCATCTTCCGACATGCTGGAAATGATGGGAACGATCATGATGCCCAAGATCAAAGCTGCATTAAAAATATTCAAACCGATCGGAACTCCCAATAAATTTGTGATGAGTGGAGAAACAAAGATCAAACCAAACAAGCCATAAACAACCGAAGGAATCCCCGCCAGTAATTCAACTGTCGGTTTCAAGATCTCTTTTACTTTGAAAGGTGCGATCTCGGAAATATAGATAGCGACTCCGATTCCCAGCGGAACAGCAATGATCAAAGCTCCCAAAGTGACCAAAAAGGAGCCCACGATCAACGATAGAATTCCGAAATCAGGTGGAAAACAGGTTGGATGCCAATTTGGTGATGAGAAAAAATCTTTTAGATTTACTTCTTTGAAAATGGGTATTCCTTCTGCAAAAATACTTGTGATGATGCCCAGAAGAAAGATAATTGTCATTATCGATGAACTATAAGTTATTATCTTAAATATTTTTTCTTTCATTTTCATTGTTTTCCTTTGATAGGAAAAAGGTCATTGACAAAAAGCCAATGACCCTCTTGTGAGGAGAAACTACCTAACGCTCACAAATCCCTGTTCTTCCACGATCTTTTGCCCTTCAGGCGACAGGATATAATCTATGAATTTCTTCGCATTTCCCTTTGGTGCTCCGTTTGTATACATATGTAATGTTCGAGAAATGGGATAGGACTTATCTTGAATTGTTTGTTTCGTCGCTTTCACATTGTTCACAGTGACGGCTTTGATGTTATCAGAAAGATAACCCAAACCAACATAACCAATTGCTCCTGGTGTGTTGGAAATGGTAGTTGCTACTGCATTATTTGAAGCCAGCATCAAAGCACCAGCATCTTGTGTAGAACCCTGCAAAACCAATTTATTGAAAACTTCAAAAGTTCCAGAAGAAACATCGCGAGAAACCAAAACGATCGGTTTATTTGGTCCACCTAATTCTTTCCAATTTTGAACATTTCCCGTATAAATACTTTGTAATTGATCGATCGTGAGATTTTTTACTGGATTGGAAGGATTGACCACGATTGCGATACCATCGTTTGCTACGATATTGCAGTAAAGGTCGATGCCGTTTTCTCTGGCAGTTGCAATTTCTTTGGTCTTTGCTTTGCGAGAAGCATCACCGATATCAACGTTTCCAGCCATCACAGAAGCGATGCCAACGCTGGAACCACCACCACGAACAGAGATATTCATTTCAGGATGAGAATTCATATAGGCTTCTGCTGCTGCTTGAGCTATCGGAAGCACAGTTGTCGATCCAGCAATAGTAAGACGGTCTCCACGGGCGAACATTGGAGTTACCAACAGGGCAATAATTGTTAAAATAGCTATTATTCTTAATTTCATCTTATTTCTCCTCTATTTTGCATTGATCTTTTCAGAGAATATCCAGCGTAATTGAACCATCAAAGCACTTTCCTCATCTTCATCATCAGCTTCTGGAGTTGTCATTTCATAGTTCGCTTGAACGAATAGTTTAGGTTTGTTCTTAGAATCTCTCAGAATATGATAATTCATTCCCAGCAGAATTGTGCTGTCACCATCATCATCGACATCGGTATTTGGATCATTCATGTCGTAACGTGCGATAAAATCGATCTTATTGTTCAATTTGAATTGCGGCATGATGGAAACCACTGTTTGTGTGCAATCTTCTTCTTTATAAGAATCTCCATCTTCATCGAAATAGTTGCCATCGTTTTCATTTTCCTGAAGATAACTGATATCTTTCAGTAAGTATTGACCTGTTATTTTTAAAGGACCAAAAGCTAATTTTGCCATTCCAGACATCAGGCTATATTCTTCTCTATCGTTGAAAATTACTGTGTCAATTGCAGTTCCCTCATTATCTAAAAAAACTTCTTTTTCGATTAAATCATCAGTATTTTTGGTTTTTTTCATATAAGAACCACCAAAGGTAACACCAGGCATCACATAAACACGCAGGTTAGCAAGATAATTCATGTCGAGGTTAAGATCTCCACCGGTTTTTTTGTAGCCTTCACCATTATAAGCTGCGACTGCGTAAGTTCCATAACCATTTGGTAAATAACCGGAAACACCTAATCCATAATCTGTTGAGCTGACGAATTTGTATTTATCAGCAGGATCTTTGGCAATTGTCTGATATGACCAATCATAAATTGTGCCAAAATAGGTTTTCATCAGACCAACGGTTAATTTGGAATCTTTGATAGGAACAAAATTGCTAAAATCAAGATAGGCATATTTCAGTTTCATTCCAACACCATCGAGTGCACCATCATCACTGAAAAAATCCAGATTGAAACGACCTTTGATGTTGCCGCTGAAAACGGGTTCTAATCTTAAATAACCTCTTTTCAGAGCCATTTCATTTTCTGTTACATCACCATCTTCCATCGCATATGTCCAGCGATTCCACAGTTCCATCTTCAATTTCGTCTCTGCATTTGCAATAGTCGATATTGCAGCTACTAACAAAAAAATAAGGATTAATTTCCTCATCTTTTTCCTCCTTTTTTAAATGCATTTTTTTGCATTATTTATTTCGTTCACATCCTACGGAAAAAAAGTTAATAGATTATAAACGATTTGTTAAATTTGTGTTAAGTTGCTTTATTTTCTTATATTGCAGGAAACTAATTTATCGTTGCGAGGAAATGTTTACCAGAAAAAATACATCTTTAACAAAATATCAATCACAAATATCAACTTATTCACTCAATTGAGATTATACGCTAACACTAATCTTCCTTAGTAACTACCAGTGAGTTATCATTTTGGAACAATAAAATAAAAAGCCTGATATTTATGATCTTGCTAAACAATTTGCATAAAATCAAAATAATTGAATTTGAATCAAATATAGCAAAGCTCAATAAAACTTTTAACAGAAATTTTGAAACTACAATATATATATTTTTAAACTTTTATAAAGAAATAATTCAAATTCTTGTTAATAAATTTTCAGGTTTACAAAATATTTATTTGAAATTTCTAAAAAAGTTAGATGTTCATTTCTAATAACGTTCATGATAAAAAATTAAAAAATAATTTCAAAAAAAATAAAAAATGATTTGACATAATGAAAGCCAACTTTTCTTTTTGCGAATGAAATTGCAATTGCATTTAAGAATAAGATTTCTCGTAGGATCTTTCCTATGAAAAAAATATATAATCATGGAAAAAGTTATGAAAAATTACGCGATTGAGCGAGAAAAGTGGTCAGAATTTCTTAAAAGAATTGCTCAGAAGGAAAATATTTATGCTCCCTTTATGCGGGAAAAGAACATCGAATATCTCCACGTCAATGCTGATAATGCCGATTCGATCGAATATCACATTGCCAAGCCTACCAGTTCGGTTAAGATATTCTTTTTTCCTATCAAAGAAAATGTGGTGAAAAATGCCCTGGAAAAAAGACAGATAATCATCGGTGTTCCTGCCTGCGATCTTGCTTCTTTGAACCTGATGGACAAGATCTTTTTGGATGAGGATTTCCTGGATCCCTACTACCAGAAAAGAAGAGAAGAAACTATCCTGATAGGTAACGATTGTTATGAGATCACAGATTCCTGTCATTGCACTGCTTACGATATAGCTCCCTATCCAACCAAAAATTATGACATTAATTTAGCTTCACACGAAGAAAAGATCTATCTTTCTGTAAATTCCGAAAAAGGAGAAAAGTTCTTCGATTCGATCAAAAATGGTGATTTCCAGGAAATCGATTCTTTACCGGATGCAATCGATATGAAAAGAATGAAAACTGCTGAAAAAGTGAAAAAACAGAATAAGCAACTTCCCGAACTGGATTCTACCAGGAAATTAGTTTTGGAAGATCATGAAAAGGTCTGGAAAAAATTTGCCAAAACCTGCGTTTCCTGCGGAGCTTGTTCTGCTATCTGTCCCACCTGCCATTGTTTTTTGCTCCTCGATAAAGAGAATTTTGAGAAGATCAAGAACTGGGATACCTGTCAGTATCCGTCTTTCGAAAAAGTTGCTGCCGGAGAAGATCCTCTGCGCAGGCTCTATGATCGCCTGAAAAACCGCTATCTTTGTAAATTTGTACACAAACCGGATATGTTCGGAGAGATCGCCTGCACCGGTTGTGGAAGATGCATCGATGCTTGTATCGGTGAGATCAATAAAAACGAATTGATCATTGAATTAAGTAATTGTTGAAGGAATATCGATGAAAAATATTTATGAACCATTGAAATTTAAGTTGGACAAAGTTGTGGAAGAAAGTCCGTTGATCAAAACTTTTTTCCTGACACCCGATGAAGATTTTACTTTTAAGACAGGGCAATTCGTAGAAGTAACGATCGATGGAACCGGAGAAGCACCCTACACACCATCTTCTTCCGCCTGGGTGAAAGATAAAATGGAGATCACCATCATGAAAGCCGGCTACGTTACAGAAAAAATGCATAAAATGAAAGGCGGAGAGATCCTGGGAATTCGTGGTCCTTTCGGACGTGGCTATCCCATCGATAAGTTTTATGATAACGAGATCTTGATCTTGGGTGGTGGTGTTGGGATCGCGCCTTTGCGTTGTTTGATCCTCACGATGCTGGAAGAAGAGGAAAAATTCAAAAAGATAGATATCTGTTTCGGTGCAAAAACCCCTCCCGATTTCATCTATAAAGACTGGTATAAAGAATTGGGTGACCACAAACGTGTCAATTTACTGCGCAGCGTCGATAAAGCAGATGATTCCTGGGACGAAACCGAAGGTTTGGTTACGGTACTACTGGATAAAGTGAAAACCGATTTTTCCAAAGTAATGGCTGTGGTTTGCGGTCCTCCTATCATGATGAAATTCGGCACATTTCGCTTATTAGAGCTGGGAGTAAAAGAGGAAAATATCTACCTTTCCATGGAAAAGAATATGTCTTGCGGTCTTGGAAAATGCGGACATTGTGCAATGGGAAATTATTTTGTTTGTAAAGACGGTCCCGTTTTCACTTATGCGGAAATTAAGGATTATCCTAATATCTGGATTTAATAAAGGTTTAAGATGAAGAAAAAATTATTGATCGATCTGGCAAAATTCCGTGACCCGGTAAATGGTAAATACAGTTTTGGTAAATGTGCCTACGATTTCCATCCCAATAACCTGGGTGTGAAAGCGCTGGTGGAAAAAGCGATGATGCTTTTTACCTGTCGCAAATGCGAAGATGCTCCCTGCATTGCCATATGCCCGGAAGATGCTCTGGAAAAAAATGACGATGGATTTATCGAACGTGCTACCAATCTTTGTGTGGGCTGTCAATCCTGTGTGGCAATCTGTCCCTTTGGCACGATCATGAACGAAGTTTTCACATACAAAACATCGATTTGTGACCTTTGCGATTTTGATGATAATACCGAAACACTCAAATGCATCGAAACTTTGCCAGAAGGTGCAATTCAATTTGTGGAAATGGAAGCGAATGAAACTGAACATATTTATGCCTTGAATGATAAAGTTTTAGTGAAAGAATTGAAATGGGAAGACTTTAAAAGAAATGAGTAAGGAACTCTTGATATGGGAAAAGAAATATTTTACTTTTTGATTTTTCCGGGATTATTATTCTCGGGTGTTGTGGGTGGCTTTCTCTCCTGGTTCGACCGTAAAATAACCGCAAAAGTGCAGTTTCGGCAAGGACCGCCATTATTGCAAACATTATACGACTTTGTGAAATTATTGAATAAAGAAACTATACTGCCGGAAAAAGGTTCTCGCTTCACTTTTATGGTTGCGCCGATCTTTGCAGTTTTCGGTGCTGCGATCTCGGCAGTGCTCATACTGTTACCACTGTTGAATATCGAAACCGGTTTTGCCGGTGATCTGATCGTCATTGTGTATCTGCTGAACATTCCTTCCTTAACTTACATAATCGGCGCTGTAGCTTCGGCTAATCCTCTGGCTTCGGTTGGTGCATCACGCGAGATGAAACTTATCCTGAGCTACGAAGTTCCCTTCCTGCTGGTGCTTACTTCGATCATTATCAAAGCAAATATGACGATCAAACTGGATGAGATCATCAGTTATCAGGTGCAAAATGGTGCTTTTATCGGCAGTCTCTCCGGGATCATCGGATTTATCGTAGCACTTCTATGCATTCAGGCAAAATTGGGATTAGTTCCCTTTGATATCGCCGAAGGGGAAGGTGAGATCTGCGATGGCATCACGATAGAATTCTCCGGCAGCACCTATGCGATGGTGAATCTGGCAAAATACATAATGTTATTCATTTTACCGGCTCTGGTCGTCGGGCTCTTTTTCGGTGGTCTGAACTTTGCCAATATCAATATTTTATGGTCGATCTTGAAGGTCGTCTTAGTTGTTCTGTTATTAACTTTGATCAGGAATACCAATCCGCGTGTACGAATCGATCAGGCAATGAAATTCTTCTGGATCTGGATGAACTTATTTGCGATCGTTAGCGTGGTTTTGGCAATATTTGGATTATAGGAGCATAAATTGGGTTTAAAAGATAAGTTTTTCAAAAAATCGTTGTGGCTTTTTCATTTAAGTGCCGGTTCCTGCAATAATTGCGATATCGAGATCCTGGATTGCCTAACTCCCAAATTCGATGTGGAACGATTCGGCATGAAACTGGTCGGTAGTGTGCGTCACGCCGATGTGCTTCTGGTTACCGGCATCGTTACCAAAAAAACAAAAAAACGTGTGCTGGAGATCTATGAACAGGCACCCAAGCCGATCGTTGTTGTTGCCGTGGGAGCATGCCCCTGCACGGGTGGCATTTTTGCTAGCAGCTATAATTTTGCTGGTCCTTTGGATAAGGTTATTCCAGTCGATGTCTATATTCCAGGCTGTCCCCCAAAACCAGAAGCAATGCTGGCTGGAATCGTGAAATTCCTAAATAAGAAATAAGGATGAATATATATGGATATTGAAAAATTTAATGAAGATATAAAAGCCAAATTTCCTTCTATTAAAACCATCGAAGTGATAAATATCAAAAGATTAATGATCTACATTCCCCGTGAATTGCTTTTGAAGATCGCAGATCACCTTTTCAATGAACTGGGCATGCGTTACATTATTGTTACGGCTATGGATTCGAAGGAAGGATTCGAGATCATCTATCATTTTTCCGATGATAGCTCTGGTTGGATCATCAATCTCAATGTGATCATTCCCAGGGAGAAGCCGGAGATAGAAAGTTTAACTCCGGTAATTTACGGTGTGGAATGGATTGAACGTGAGATCATGGATATTCTGGGCATTAAGTTCCTGGATCATCCTAAACCGGAAAGATTCATTTTTGCCGAATCCTGGCCCGAATGTGAATATCCCTATCGCAGAGATTATAAACAGGAGAAAGAATAAATGGGTAAGAAAAAAATTGTTCCCTTAGGACCTTATCATCCACTGCTGGAAGAACCTGAGTTCTTCAAGCTGTATTGCGATGGTGAGATCGTGAAAGATATCGTTTGGGAAACAGGATACAATCATCGTGGGATCGAAAAGATCTGCCAGACCAAAACTTTTGAACAGGTATTTTATGTAGTGGAAAGGATCTGTGGAATTTGTTCTACTTCTCATCCTTTTGCCTATGCAAATGCTGTGGAAAGTATCCCCGGTGTGGAAATTCCCCTACGTGCAAAATATATCAGGTCGATAGTGGGAGAGCTGGAAAGGATCCACAGCCATCTTCTGTGGGTTGGTCTCGCCGGTCACTTCCTCGGCTACAATACTGTGTTCATGTGGGCATGGAAATACCGCGAACCGATCCTCGATATGTTCGAGATCATAACCGGGAACCGTAATAGCTATGCAATGTTCACTATCGGTGGTGTTCGAAGAGATATTTCCGATGAAAAAGCCAACCAGCTCAAAAAAGTGTTAGAAGATTTTCTTCCCAAACTGGATCTTCTGGTGGGAGCTGTGATGGATGATCCTGTTCTGCATGCTCGTTTGAAAAACGTGGGAACACTCACAGCAGAAGATATTCATGATTTTGGTGCGGTGGGCCCGACTGCCAGAGCTTCTGGGGTGGATATCGATATACGTCGTGATGATCCTTATGCAGCCTATGATCTGGTCGATTGGAATGTGATAATTGCACAAGCAGGAGATGTATTCGCCAAAGCCGAAGTGAGACTTTTGGAAATGTACGAATCGGCAAAGATCATCCAGCAATGTATCGAAGCTTTGAAAAAAGATAATAACGATGAGATCAAAGTAAAGGTAAAAGATATTCCGCCTGGAACGGGCATCGGTAGAGCAGAAGCTCCTCGTGGAGAAGTTTTCCATTACGTTAAATCTGATGGTGGAAATTCTCCGGTTCGACATAAGATCAGAGCTCCCAGCTATACCTGCATTCCCACTTTTCGCCGTTCTTGCGTGGGTGGAACGATCTCCGATGCAGCTATTTGCACAGCAGCAGTAGATCCTTGCTATTGCTGCACGGAAAGAATGGCGCAGGTTTACGATCATTCTACTGGAAAAAAGATCATGAACGCTGCCGAACTGATCAAATTATCGCAGGCAAAAACCAGAGAACTCAGGAAAAAGGTGAAATTATGATCAATTTACATTATCTGATTGGATTACCGATAATTATTGGAATTGTGCTTTTTATCATTCCAGAGATGCTGAAGCTTTTAAAAGGCATTGTCACAGTCATCATTACAATTATAACGCTTTATTTTTCCATAACAACTTTTCAGCTTGATAATGAATTAGCACGCCTTGTTTGTTTCACGTTTCCCAGTCTTACAAAATTTATGGATTTCCAGATCGATTACCTGAGTAAATTGATAGTTCTCTTCATCGGGGCCTTTGGCTTTTTATTTTCTCTATATTCGCTATCCTATCATAATCGTAAAAATGATCTGACAAATTTTTATTCCTACTTTTTGATAACTTTGGGAGCAGCTTTTGGAGCGGTTCTGGCAGATAATCTGATAATCTTTGTAACATTCTGGGGAGTTCTGGGACTTACGCTTTATAAATTAATTAAAGGAAATGATGAAGAAAGCTCTTCCGCTGCCAAGAAAACACTCATCATCATAGGAGCTTCCGATTCACTTTTGATAATGGGTATCGGTATCGTCTGGATGCTGACCGGGACTTTTAATATTTCTGAAATTTCGCTTTCCACAACAGGAGCTCTTCCTAATATAGCTTTCCTTTTCCTGTTGATCGGAGCTCTAACGAAAGCCGGTGCAGTACCTTTCCATACCTGGGTGCCCGATTATGTGAAAAGTGCACCTGCTTCTTCTTCTGCCTTTTTACCTGCTTCTCTGGATAAACTGCTGGGTATATACCTTTTAGCCAGAATAATCATGAATATGTTCCGCTTAACTGAATGGGCAACCCTGGTCTTGATGATAATCGGTGGAATAACGATAATTGCAGCTGTAATGATGGCACTTATTCAACATAATTATAAAAAACTACTCGGTTATCATGCGGTTTCTCAGGTGGGATACATGGTAACCGGTCTTGCACTGGGAACTCCATTGGGTATCGCCGCCGGACTTTTCCACATGGTGAATAACGCATTGTATAAATCTGGTTTGTTCTTAACAGCCGGTAGTGTGGAAAAACAGACGGGTGAGAATGAGATAGATCGTCTGGGTGGTTTGTCTAAAGCTATGCCTGTAACGTTCATTGCTGCTCTTGTATTTGCTTTTTCAATTTCCGGAATTCCACCTTTCAATGGATTTTCTTCTAAATGGATGATCTACCAGGGTATCATTGATTTTGGAAAAGGAAGTGGAATTGCTAATAACTTGTGGGTGATTTGGCTCGTGATGGCAGTTTTTGGATCGGCTTTGACTTTAGCCAGTTTTATCAAACTGATCGCGGGAGTATATCTGGGCAGACAAAATCCCAAACTGAAAAAAGTTAAAGAAGTCAATTTTCTGATGTGGTTTCCGCAATTAATTATTGCCATAATTTGTGTAGGTTTTGGCATTTTTGCGGCGAATCTGGTCGTGCCTTTTTTCTTCGAAAGAATTACCGGAAAATTTGATTATATTGGAATATGGAAATCTCAGAGCGTCACGATTCTGATTCTGGTTTCAATCGTTATCGGCTATCTTATCTATCTCTGGGGCAATATGAAAAAACATCGTGTCAGCGATAGTTTCATCGGCGGAGAAAAAATTCAGGAAGAAACAGAATTTTCAGCTCTGGAATTTTATAAAACGATTCGAACTTACAAGTTGCTTTCTTTTTTCTATGACAAAGCTGAAAAAAAACGTTTCGATCTTTATAACATTTTCAAAGCTATCGTCCTCTGGTTCAACAGCCTATTCAGCAAAGCTCATAACGGTTTTCTGCCGCGTTACATTTTCTGGTATATCGCCGGAATGCTGATCTTGATGATAGTATTAGTTTTTTGAGGATAAATTATGGAATTATTATTAGTGATAATACTCGTTTTGATGATTTTTGGTTCAATCTATTCGCTCAATGCAAAAGATTTACTCTCTGCGGTCGTTTCCTACGGGATAGTCGGATTCGGTCTCGTTATTTCTTTTCTTTTGCTGCAAGCACCCGATCTTGCTATCGTTCAAGTCGTTGTGGAAGTGCTGACGCTTATCATTATGATCGCCGCAATAAAAAATACACAAAAAGAAGAATTAAGTTCAAAATTTGAGGCAAAAACCCTGATAAATTATACTTTAATGATCATCCTGGCTTTGGTCTTTATCCTGATCTTCGAAAAAATGACTGGAACTTTGAGCGGTTTTGGAACGGATACAATGCGTATGTCTCAAACTTATTTACAGGGTCACAAGATCACCAAAAGCGCAAATCTTGTAACAGGCGTGATCTTTGATTTCCGCGCCTATGATACTCTGGGTGAAGCCACTGTGCTTTTCACTGCAGTCATCGGAGTTTTAACTATTCTGCGGATCAAAGGAAAGAAGGATAAATGATGAAATTAAAAAATATGAAAAGTTACGAATTCACGCAAATTGACGCTAAGCAAAATACACTGTCAGCAAAGCAGCGAAAAAACACTTCGAGATTGGATATTGGATATTCATCCGTCAAATATTCAAAGCGAGGGCTATTATGAAAGGAATGACGATAATCGTTAAGAAGATAACGCAATTAGTTGCGCCGATAATTTTTCTCTTTGGTTTTTATATTGTGATCCATGGACATCTTTCGCCAGGCGGAGGCTTCGCTGGCGGAGTGATTATGGCTGGAGCTATTATACTTCAAATCTTAGCAAATGGAAATATTTTGAACAATCTTCTGCAAGAAGAACACGGGATGGAATTACTGGAAAGCGTTGCTATTTTCCTTTTTATGCTAATTGCCGTCTTGGGACTTTTAGTTTCTGGAACGGCTATCTTTTTCCAAAATTTCGTCAATAAAGGTGTTTGGGGAAATTTGCTCAGTGCAGGTTTTATCCCAATCGAAAATATCGTGGTCGGAGCGGAGGTTTTTGCTGCAATATCAACGATCTTTATCGCTATGGTTGTCTATAATGATGAGGTAAAAAAATGATAGTCTATATTTTATGTTTCATATTATTTTTAATCGGACTTTATGGCGTGATAGCAAAAAGAAATCTGATCAAAATGATTATTGGGCTGGCTATCATGGAATATAGTATAAATTTATTTTTGATAGTAATCGGTTATGTAGAAGGTGGAACTGCTCCCATCATAACAAAAAATTTCAAGCACAGCGGATTTGTTGATCCATTACCGCAGGCGATGATACTCACCGCGATCGTTATTGGTCTGGCTACGACCGCAGTGCTATTGGCTGTAGCTATTCGTCTATACAAGAAATACGGTACTTTTGATATAGATGAGATAAAAAGTTTAAAAGGATAAAAAATGAATTCATTAATTCCATTATTTGTGATCATTCCTCTGGGAAGTGCTTTCTTGATGGTCATCCTGGAAAGATTCCTGAAAAATATCTGCAAAGTAATAACTCCTTTTGCACTTCTTTCACTCTTGATCCTAACTTTGCATTTCATCTTGCGAGTGGAAGATACACAAATTTATAAAGTCGGCGGTTTTGAACCGGTCAATGGCATTCCAATTGCAATCTATATGGTTATTGACGGACTGAGCAAGTTCGTTCTCTTGATCATCTCGCTGGTCGGCTTTTTTTCGATACTATATTCACTTTCATACACAAATCAATATACAAGTGAAAACAAGTTCTACGTTCTATTCAGCCTTCTGATCGCTGGAATGAACGGTGTGGTGATCAGCGGAGATATTTTTAATATCTATGTTTTTCTGGAAATCGCCGCGATAGCTTCCTATGCATTGGTTGCCTTTGGGGTGGAAAAACAGCAATTGGAAGCAACTTTCAAGTATCAGATCCTGGGCGGGATCGCTTCGATGATAATTTTAATGACGATAGGTTTGATCTATTGGAATACGGGAACATTGAATATTGCAGATATTTACACCCAAATTTCCAATCAAAACAGTTTATTCCTGAAATTTGTTTCTCTGCTTTTTGTGGCTGGTTTCGGCTTGAAAGCAGCTATTTTTCCATTCCATTCCTGGTTGCCAGACGCCCATTCATCTGCACCATCACCAATCTCGGCAATGCTTTCCGGTGTTCTTATCAAAGCGATCGGAATTTACGTGGTCTTTCGTCTTTTCTTCAATATGTTCCCGCTATCCCATGAGATAGCGATGACCATAACAGTTCTGGGAACGATCTCGATGATCGTGGGAGTATTACTGGCGATCGGACAATGGGATCTAAAAAGACTGCTGGCATATCACAGTATCAGTCAAATGGGATATGTGATAATCGGCGTGGGAATCGGCATGCTGGTAATTGTGACGGGTGGAGACAAAAAGATCGCTGCGCTTTCGATCGCTGGCGGATTATTTCATATGATAAACCATTCAGTTTTCAAAGGATTATTATTTCTGAATGCAGGAGCGATCGAATATCGAACTGGAACTAGAAATTTGCAAAGATTGGGCGGACTGGCAAAATTTATGCCAATCACTTCATCGACGTCTTTCATCGCGTCTATGTCCATTTCTGGGATTCCACCTTTCAATGGATTTTTCAGCAAAGTCCTGATCATTGTCGCCGCAGTGAGAGCAGGATATAATTGGATCGCCTTTTTCGCCGTTTTTGTGAGTGTCATCACTCTGGCATCTTTTACAAAAGTTCAAAAATATGCCTTTCATAACAATGATGGTAATAAATGGCTGAAAAAAAATATTAAAGAAGTACCCTTTTCCATGTCTTTCTCGATGATCATCATGGCATTGCTATGTTTGGGATTGAGCTTTTTCATCGTGCCAGAAGTGCGCGATATCTTCCTGAATCCTGCTGTGCAAATACTCGTCGATACAATGGAATATTCAACTAAAATCGTAGGGATGTGATTATGAGATATATTACGTTGTTTCTAATAATGTTCATTCTCTGGATGTTATTCACTTTCAATGGAGAACTTCCGAATATTGTGATCGGAATTACTGTCTCCCTGATCACAACTTTGATCTTCGGACGGTCGTTCGTGAAAGATACAAAAAAATTCTTCCAACCGAAAAGGTATTTCTGGATCATTGTTTATTTGATCATTTTCGTCTGGGAATGTATCAAAGCAAATATCGATGTCGCCTATCGTGTGTTAAGTCCAAAAATGCCTATTAAACCGGCGATCGTGAAAGCAAAAACTACTTTAAAAACTGATATTGCAAAAACTTTTTTAGCAAATTCGATAACGATGACACCAGGAACAATCACCGTTGATATTATCGATGATGAATTTTTTATTCATTGGATCTACTTGAGCAAAGAAAAACCAGAAGAATACACACACATTATTTTAGGTAGATTCGAAAAATTTTTGAAGAGGATTTTTGAATGATCTCTAATATCTTACTCTATTTTTTGTTTGGAATGAGCTTTCTCTGCTTGATCAGAGTCATTTTCGGCCCCACAATGGCAGATCGTATGGTTGCGATCGATATCTTCGGAATATTAGTCGTTGGTATCTGCGGATTGCTGGCGATCATAACAAGAAGATCGTTTCTCATTGATATTGCTATCGCCTGGATCCTTTTGAGCTTTATTGGAACGATTACCTTAGCAAAATATTTAACGGGGAAAAAGTTAGATGAATGATATCAATATTTTCAGCATTATCTTTTTTGTGATCGGAGTTCTCTTTGATCTCTTCGGTTGCATCGGTTTGATAAGATTACCCGATGTTTACAATAGATTGCAATCTGCCACAAAATCCGTAACTCTTGGAACTTGCAGCATCTTATTTGGTTTATTCTTGCACTATGGATTTACTGCTGCCGGTCTCAAAGCGCTGATCGCCATCCCACTACTTTTCTTTGCTTCCACTGTGGCAGCTCACGCTTTGATACGAGGTTCCTACACTTTCGGCATCAAATTGTGGAAAGGAACCGTGAAAGATGATTATAAGGATGTGAAAAAATGAGATATCCTAAATTGCGCGAATTAAAAGAAGCGATCATTTCTTTAATTTCCAAACCATATACTACGAAATTCCCAAAAGGAGAATTCAAACCTTTTCCTGGTTATCGTGGAAAACCTGTCGTGGACGAAGATAACTGCGTTGGTTGTGAGACCTGTGCCAATGTTTGTCCACCCGGAGCTATCACCTTTGAAGATGATACCAACACAGGAATTCGAACTATTACCAGAAATTATGGTCAATGCATATTTTGTGGGAAATGTGAAGAACATTGCATCACTGGAAAAGGCGTGAAACTTTCTGATGAGATCTTCGATCTTGCCTGTTTTGATCGGAATGAAGTAATCGAAAAACAAGAAAGAGAATTGCTGATCTGCGAGAATTGCGGAGCGATCATCACAACCAAAGATCATATTAGATTCATTCATGAAAAGCTGGGACCAAAAGCATATTCTTCTGTGCTGAATTTGAATATGCTCAACGAAAGATTACAACTTGTTCGCAATGAAGATGCGCAATTGAAGATCAAAGACGATTTGAAAAGAAAGGATATGTTCAACATTTTATGTCCAAATTGTAACCGTAAGATCCAATGCAAGATCCTGAAATAAATGCAAAAATCGATGAGATGTTTGAACAAATACAATGGCAGAAGAAACTGCTGTTCGTAGGAATCGGAAACCGTTTGAAAAGTGATGATGCAATCGGGATCTATATTTGTGAAAAACTTCAAAGTAATACTCTGATCGCGGAAAGTGGGATCGAAAAATTCATCGGCAAGATCAATAAATTAAATCCTGATATCTTGGTCTTGGTTGACTGCACAGAGTTTAGAAAAAATGCTGGTTTTGCAAACTTAGTTAATACAAAAGAAATTCAAGATGAAACCTTCAACACACACACAATTTCCCTGAAAAGAGTGGCAGAATTTTTTCCAATGCAAACATATCTTCTCGGAATTCAACCTGAAAATATCGATTTTGGAGAGCAGCTATCTGACCCGGTGAAAAGATCTGCAGATCAGATCATTCATTATCTGAATCAAAATATTGCACATAGAAGAAAAGTTGAAAGTTGAAAGTTGAAAGTAAGAAATTATTTGTCATCCTGAGCTATTTTCCAACACCTAAAACCCAACACCCAAAACCCCAACACCTCAAACTCAATTTACTTTGTCATCCTGAGCCCTTCGGCTTCGCTCAGGACAGGCTTAGTCGAAGGA
>JAGYMQ010000072.1 GCA_018400535.1 Candidatus Cloacimonadota bacterium | reverse complement strand
ATGAAATTAACTCATTAAAAAACAATGAGTTATGAAATATGAAAAAAGCTTAATAGATAAAATACTCAGGAGGTGATTTGGAAAAATATTCAGGATTGAAAGCAAATATTCATCGGCATCGTTCCTATCGGCGCCTTTTGGAAGTCGATAAGCAAAAGGCGATCCTGGAACTGATCTTTACAATTCTGCTATTCAATTCGATCATTATCCTTTTTTATCCACAGATCACCCTTTGGATAAATCAAGCAGCTGGTTTGGTTTTATCACCAATTTTTCAAAATATTCGGATCATTACAACTAAATTCTTTTTAGGAGACGTATATTTATTAGAAATCAGTGGTTCATATCCAGGTTTGAATTTTTCCATATTTATCAGCTTATTTGCATTGATCCTGATCTTTCTTATTTCTCGGCAAGATTTTGTTTCTCATTCAATTTCTATCTGGCTGATTTTTGCTTTACTCATCGTGCTTCTAAGTTCCCTGTTTTTTATTTTTTCCGCCAGATTTTTCCCCTATTCGATGGAAGCCTTTCTTGATCTATATATAAAAACATCGATCTGTATCTGGATCATTATTCCCTGGATCATCATGTTTTCTTTCATCCCTTTGCCTATCAATATTGGACTAAAATTGATTTTCGTCTTAATGATCATTTTATATGCGATAATTTTCTCGATGTTCCGATACATTGTTTTCATCTTCATTCTGAAATCCCTTTCGGTGCTTTTTATGGCGCCTTTATATTTCATTTTAGGTCCTTTTCTTGATTTTGTCTATATTGTTGGATTTTACGCTTTCGTCGTCAGCAAGATCGCGCGTCGGATCGATAAATTATTACCGGAATGGCGATGGTCTTACTAATATTAATTCTAAAAGTATATATGCTTCTTATCGTTCTCGTTATGCTCGTTTACACGATCAGACATTTCATTTTTACGACCAATCGCGCTCTTGGTGAACAAAAGATCTATTATCAAGATATTTTGGATTCGGAACTTCCCAAGGTGTCGATCTTGATCCCGATGCACAATGAAGAAAAAGTTGCTGCTCATTCTTTAGACGCGATCTTGAATGCAGATTATCCCAAAAACAAATTAGAGATCATCCCGATCAATGATCATTCTTCGGATAACACAAAAAATATTCTGGAGGAATATGCTCACCGTTTTGATTTTATCAAACCCTATTACAGAAACACAGGACAAAGAGGAAAACCAAGTGCTCTCAACGATGTGATCAAAATCTCGGAAGGAGAAATAATTGTCGTGTTTGACGCAGATTATCTACCACCCAAAGGAATTATAAGAGATATCGTCATCTCTTTTCAAGACCCAGAAATTGGTGCAGTAATGGGTAGAGTGATCCCCCAAAATGTTTCTTCCAATCTGCTGACTCGCCTCCTCGATCTGGAAAGAACTGGTGGCTATCAGGTGGATCAACAAGCACGTTATAATATGAAATTAATTCCACAATATGGCGGAACAGTTGGTGGCTTCCGTCGTGTAGTGGTGGAATCTTTAGACGGATTTGATCCGCGCATTATCACAGAAGATACCGAATTGACTTTCAAGCTTTATATTCGTGGTTGGAAGGTCAGTTATGCCAATCGAGTTGAGTGCTATGAAGAAGCTCCTGAAAATTGGCGAGTGCGCGCAAGACAAGTTACAAGATGGGCGAGAGGTCATACTCAAGTTTTTTTTCGCTTTCTGAATCCGATGCTTCACTCCAAATTTCTTTCAACCTTAGAAAAAGTAGACGGAGTTCTCTTACTCTCAATCTATCTCATTCCTTTGCTATTACTGATCGGGATCATAGATTCTGTGCTGCTATTCTTTTTTGGTGAAATGAATCTATTGAATAGCATCATTGTCTTTTTGATGGTTGCAACCTATAATTCTTTCGGTAATGCAGCACCATTTTTCCAGATCGGATTCGGTTCATTGATCGATGGTAGCAAAGAAAGAATCAGGCTGCTACCAATTTTAATGTTCAATTTTATCTTCTATATGTGGTATATTTCCAAAGGCTCATTCTTTGCAATTTTTGATGTGATCAAAGGTAATAATCCCGAATGGCAAAAAACAGAACGCTATCGAAAGCAAGAATCTCTTTCCTGATCCTGCTTTTTGGAGTTTGTTCGCAAAATCTTTGGGGACAGACCACAGCAAAAGATGAGTTTTTCACAATTCAGGTAACTGCTTTTCAAAATGTTAAAACTCTATTCGGCTATGCTCATCTTTTCCAAAAAAACGGATTTGATAAAACACGCATCGAAAAGGAAGAAAACCTATTTTTCTTGAAAATTGGCAAGACGAAAAATAAAATAATTTTAGAGAATATTTTAACTGAGATCAATCTTATCTTTCCAGACGCTTTTATCAAAAAAGAAACTTATCGAGCAGAAAAACAGATCTATCCTTTTCGGACAGAAAAAAATAAACTTTCTTTCCAAGATATTGAAAAAGATAAAGATAGCTATTATTTCACGCTACAATTATTGAGCTCCAAACAAAAAGAGAACGCTTTTCAATATGCAAAATATTTGGAACAAAATGCTTATCAGGATTTTTGGATCGAAAAAATTGCTGAATATTATGTTCTGAGATTAGCTAAAACTCACGATTTAAAAAAATTAGTCACTCTGCAAAAAAAGCTAGAAAAAGCATATCCTTCAGCATTTATTTTATTCACCAGATCCGATCAGCAGCAGATAATTACTGGCAAAACCAAAAATCTTTATTCTGATGAAAATGAGATTTTTTATTATACGATCAGCGTGACAAACAGCCGAGATCATAAACTTTCATCGATCATCGAAACTGCGCATATTTTTCAGAAAAATGGTTTTCCTGAAGTTCAGATACTTCAGGACCAAGAAAAATATTTTCTGGATGTGGGAAAAAGCTCAGATAAAAGAGCATTATTTTCTCAACTAAACTCAATCAAAATTCTCTACCCCAATGCCGTGATCATTCAAAGAAGAAAAAAGTTTCCTCAGATCAAACAGAATTTACTTGATATTTATGGAAAAAGGCGGGAACAAAGTATTTTCACTATTCAATTATTGAGCACGAACTCTCTGAAAAAAGCAGAAGATTATTCACAATTCTTACATAAGAAAAATTTACAGAATTTTTGGATCGAGAAGATCAATGAATTTTTTGTTCTTCGTTTGGGAATTTCTTATGATTTGAATAAACTGGCAGAATTGAAAGAAAATATCATTGCACAATATCCAACTTGTTTCATCAGATTGGCATATTTTTTTCCAAATAAAATTCTGTATCCTGAAGATCATTCAAAATTTTCTGTTCCGCCAAAGACAGCATCTTTATCCAAAACAAAAGCTCCGATCGTGAAACAGATTGAAGCACGTGAAAAGGCAAATATTCCAAAATCATTCAGCATTTTACCACAAAATAAATTTTTAAGAAAAGAAATTAGTTTAAAACAATTCGAAAATTCATCTCCATCCTTGCTCTACATTAGTATATTGCTATTTTTGGCTTTGTTGACATTTCCTTTTATGCCGGGAATCATTGAATATTTTAAAAAGCGGGATATTCTTCCTCTATTCATTGAAATGAACTATACGAAAGAACCCCGTTTTTTTGATAGGTCTTTTCGCCAAAAAATATTAAAAGCCGTGAAAATGATCCATTTTGAGCATACAGAAAATGTGACTCTATCTAAACCAGAAACAGTTGAGATCATCAAAAGTGCCAGGATCAGAGAATTTAATGAAAGTGATCGCGTGCTCTATATTCTGGATGATCTTAAAACGATCGATAATATGGTTTTTGTGAAAGAAATTTATGTGGTTGGTAATGCTATTCTGGGAGAAAACAATTTTCTACGATCACTGATGACGGAAAAAGACCTTGTATTACAAAAAAATTCGACAATTGTGCGCTGGTTGGGAGCAAATGGCGATATTTTTATTGAAGAAAATTGTGATCTTGGTGTTCAGGTTTCCAGCTCGAAAATTTTAAAGATCGGCAGAAATTGCAAATTCAGAAGATTATTCGGTAATCCGATCATTACTTATAACGGTTATGAGCGAGAAGTTCCACTTTCTTTTCCAATACGTCACAAAAATTTTGATCCCAAAAAAGTAAATAGTATCACAGATATGGATATCAGGATAGAAAAAGATGATTGTATCATAAATTCAAATGAATATGTTGATAAAGATTTGGTCGTTTATGGCAATATCCAAATTTATGAAAATGCAGAGATCAATGGTACGATAAAAAGTTATGGAAAAGTGACGCTGCAAGATTCGGTAAAAATGAGAGGAAATATCTTTGCGGAAGCAGGTATCGAGATCGGGTTTGATTGCGTGATCGATGGAGATATATTTTCTCACCAAAATGTCCGAATTGAATCTGGCTCGATCATTGGAAAAAAAAACGCAGTCAAATCTGTAATTGGTAAGATGGGTGTTCAGTTAGCAGAAAATGTGGTGATCTACGGTTACATTTTGAATGAAGAAGAAGGATTTGTCTTTTGAAAAAATATTGGATACTTTTCTTGCTGATGATCTGCACCATGATATTTTTCTTTTACTGTCGCAAATCAAAAGATTTGCCACTGAGTGTTCTGCTGATTCATTCTTCAGCCAAAATCGAAGATTTTTCTGCGATCAAAAACGCTTACAGCAGCGTTTTAGAAGAAGAAGGAATTCCTTTTCAATGGAAACATTTTCATTATTTATTAGAAAAAGATACTTCAATTCTGTTAAAGAATCATCCTGCAGTCATTTTTCCCGATAGATTTGCCAGCTATCTTCCCGTCGATCTTCGTCTGTGGCTAGAAGATTATCTCTCGAGCGGCGGAAAAGCTATGTTAGTCTATGATTGTGGATCAAAGAACAAAGAATTACGTTTTTTGGAAAATTCCATCTTCACAAAACTCGTGGGACTGGATTATGTTTTCTATGACCAGCTCGGAAGCGCTGCTTACGCCGATGTTCCTGTTAAATTTTCACAAAAAAAAGATGCTGATTTTTTTGGATTCCCGCCCGGGAAATTGAATGACGAAAATAAGATTGTCAGTTATGGATACAATGAGCTGAAATACTCTGTTGCACGTTGCCAAGATATTTCCAAAAATCCGGGAAAATCGAAGGTCTTTTCCTATGCCATTTATCCAGATGATAAAGAGATTAATTCTTCATTAAAAACGATCAGCAAAGGTCAGCTCTTTTTTGTTAATTTACCCTTGGGCTATCTGAAAGCTTTCGGCTCCGATGACCTGATAGCGAGAACTCATTTGCGCACCTTTCTCTTCAAAATATGCAAAATTCCTCATTTGGTTAATGCACCTTTTGCTCAAGGCGGTTTGAACTTGAATTTCCATATTGATGATAATGAAGAAAAAAAAGCTGTGAACAAAATGATCCAGAATGAGATCATTCGACCTGACTTGGAATATTCATTCAGCGTTTGCGCTGGAGACTTTCTGAATGAACCTGGAGATGGGCTGGGTCTCGATGTGCAGCATCAAGGTGCTTCTGTTGTGAAAAAATTAATGAAATATGGCGTTATTGGTTCACATGGTGGCTGGGCTCATAATTGGTTTGCAGAAAAAATGAAAAAGGAAGAATTGACGCGCTCTGAAATTAAGAAATATATTGCGAAGAATAAAACTGTTTTAGAAGAAATAACTGGCTATCAAATAACAGAATACGCTTCGCCAGAAGGAATTCATCCACAACCTCTACAAACAGAGATTTTAGAAGAACTCGGTTTTTGCTGCTATTATTATCCTGGCGATGCTGGCTCAGGTCCAAATAGAACTTTTGCTCAAGGCAAAATGGTCTCGAAAAATGTTGTCGCTTTTCCTGTTATGCCAAATCGTCAATTGGCTTCAATTCAGGAAATGGCCTGGGAAAATGTATCTCCCGCAGAATTTTATGACTGGCTGAATGATCTGAAAGAATATGTCATAAAAAATAAACTTGTGCGCATGCTCTATTCTCACCCAAATGATCTGAATAATAATCAGCAATATATTCCTCAGTTTTCCAGATTTTTGGATGAATTGCAAACAGCACAGCAAACGGGAGAAATTCAGGTGAAACCGCTTTCCTATTTTTCAGAATTTGTAACAAGATTTTTGCGAACCGAATTTTATTTTTTCCAAACAAAGAATGGCATAAAGATCGAATTGGAAAATCCGCAATCGCTTGCAGGTATTTCAGTTGCCCTTCCCACCGCAAAATATCAAATTCCCAATAATGAAAATTTTTATATCCGCTTAGAAAAAGATTATTTCTATTTGATCTGTGATGAAGATGTCAAAAATATTACTGTCGAATGTCTTGATAATTAGCTTCTTGTTGATCTCCTGTAGCCAGCATCCCGTCTTCAGGATCAGCAAAGACCATATCAAGATCAGAAATGAAAATTATATCGTTCCCTATTCGGTGAATCTAATCACCTATCAAAATCTAAAAAATCAAAAACAACTTACAGCAGCAAAAGAATATATTCTCTGGGTTCTGGCTAATCTGAATTATCCTGATAAATTTGGTTTGACAGGAAGTATCTACGATTTTTACATCACTCGCAAAGGATTGGAAAAACCGCTTTATCAATACGATTCTGTCGATTCTTATTCTGCTACTTTTCTGCTGATCCTTTATGAATATTTTTTAGTTTCAGAAGATCGAGAATTGTTTTTGCTAAATCGAAAAAAGATCGAAGACATCGCCTATACGATCGCCTATTTGCAGGATAGTGACGGATTGACTTTTGCCACGCCAGCTACTGAAGTGAAATATTTGATGGATAATTGCGAAGTCTTTGCTGGTTTAGAAGCATACATTGATTTATGCAAAAAATTGAATTGGGATAAGATCGAATTTTATCAAAAAGTGAAAGATAAATTGGAAAAAGGATTCTGGAAAAAATTCTATGATCCAGAAAATTTAAATTTCCATTGGGCAGTTTCAAACGACTATTTGCATCGATCGGATTGGAATAAATTCTATCCTGATGGTTATGCACAGCTTTTTCCGATACTTTTTGGATTGCTGGAGAATGAAGAAAATATCAGAACCCATCTCTGGCAAACTTACCTATCATTATATGAAGAACGCAAATTACCCACATCACAAAAGATTATTTTTGAATTAACTTATGAAAAGGAATTGCAATGAAAACTTTAATAGTGTTTGGCACAAGACCTGAGATAATTAAGTTAGCACCAGTCTATTTCAAATTGAAAGACAAAATTGAAACAAAAATATTGCACACAAGACAACACGATGAACTGGCAGATGATGTTTTGAATTTCTTTGGCATCGAACCGGATTATAATGAACGCACGATGCTGGTTATGGCTGAAGAAAGAAGACTGGGAAATATTCGCACAATCATCAAAGCAGAAAATCCCGATATCGTTATCGTGCAAGGCGATACATTTACCACTTATGCCGGAGCCTACACATCTTTCTTGCTAAAAAAACCAGTTCTACATCTCGAAGCTGGATTGCGCACTTTTAAAAAATTCTCTCCCTATCCTGAAGAGATCTTTCGCAAATTGACAACACAACTTTCCGAATTTCATTTTGCGCCGACTATTAAAAGCAAAAATAATCTCCTCTCGGAAGGAATTCCTGAAAATCGTATTTTTGTAACTGGAAACCCAATCGTCGATGCCACCAATATGACATTGAAATTAGTTATGGAAAAAGATGTTCAAAGGGAATTGGAAGCAAAAGATCCTGCTGTTTCGAAAATGATCGAAACAAAAAAATTCTTCCTGATAACTTCTCATCGTCGAGAAAATATTGGAAAACCTTTAAAAAAAATCTGTCAGGCGAGCTTGAAACTGGCAAAAAAATATCCAGATAAAATTTTTCTCTGGCTGCTGCACAAGAATCCGCAGGTAAGAGAGATCGTATTTGATTCTTTGCAAAATCGTCCCCAAAATCTGCGATTATTAGAAGCATTGACCTATCCCACCTTGCTCTATCTTATCAATCGAGCTCAATTTGTGTTAACCGATTCTGGCGGGATTCAAGAAGAGATCATTTCGTTCAAAAAACCGGTGATCATTTTGCGTAACGATACAGAAAGGCCAGAGGTCGTGGAAGCAGGACTTGGTTTTTTGGTCGGTTCTAACGAAAGAAAAATAATTGATACGTTTATCACTTTAAATGAAGATGAGGAATTTTATAACAATTTAGACAAGATCGCCAATCCTTTTGGTGATGGTAAAACAGCAGAAAGAGTAGTAAATTTCCTGCAAAAAAAACAGATCAGAGAATTTCTGAAAAAATATCCAAAATCCTATAATGATAAGATCAAGGTGAAAAATTTATTATGAAATTGATTAGTACATTTTTTTGTTTGCTTTTGTTTCCAAATCTCATATTTGCCCAAAAAGATCGGCTGGAACTCAATTTTACCTATGAACATCTTCAGCCTTCTGATCAATATGAAGCCTGGAAAACAATTGCATTATCCTATTATCGTTTTCCATCAAAAAAATTTAATTATCATTTTTTTGCTTATGGTATTTCAAGAGAAGAAAAAGCAATGATCTTTGCAACCGGATTAACGAGAGATTGGTCAGAAAGATTCTACACACGTTCAGGCTTCTCTTTGGGTTCGAGATCAGAATTCACTCCCCAATATCGTCTGGATCAAGATTTCAATTTTAAATTGCTGAAAAAACAAAATCTGGTTTTCACGGTTGGTGCAACTTATATCAATTATTTTAATGAGCATGAAAGTATTGTTCTCTTTGGTGGTCCGATGTATTATTACAAACGCTGGAATTTCGTTTATAACTATCATCACGTCACGAATGATCCGGGCAAGGTCCGATCATATACTCATATTCTCAGCGCTGGTTTGGGAGAAGATAAAAAAAGCTGGATATATCTAACGGGAAGCTTTGGAACTCAAGCTTATCTGGCAACATATCTGGCAGAACCGGAAAATGTCGATCAGAAAAACCACAATCTCATCTTGAATTATCGGCGTTGGCTGACCGAAAAGCAGGGATTTTGGCTCGAAACAAGCTATCTCAAGATCGAAGAAGGTTACGAAAAATATGGGATCTCATTAGGATATTTTCATTCTTTTTAAAATGTTTCATATGAAACATTAATTTTTCCTTTACATTTTACCACCAAAAATTAATTCTCTGATCAGATCAATTTGCGAGGTAATTATGAATAAATATCTTGTATCTATCCTGTTATTTTTATCAATTACACTCGGAGCACAACACTTTGAAGGCTTCGAAAGCGGTCATTTCTATGATCTTAATTGGCAACATTCAGGAAATGAAAACTGGCTGATCACCTCCGATCCTTATCAAGGAAATTTTAGTGCTAGAGCAGGTTATATTCTGGATAATCAATATTCCAAACTTGCCATTTCCCTGGAAGTAGTGGAAGAAAGCGATATCAACTTCTTTTGGAAGATAGATTCAGAAGCGCAAACCGATTTTCTTGCTTTCTACCTCGATGGAAATTTGCAAGCAAATATCAGCGGAAACACAGATTGGGAAGAACATTCACAAA
Organism: Candidatus Cloacimonadota bacterium; assembly: GCA_018400535.1. Lineage (GTDB taxonomy): Bacteria > Cloacimonadota > Cloacimonadia > Cloacimonadales > TCS61 > TCS61. Next base: position 1,891 of record JAGYMQ010000072.1, on the reverse strand, counting down.
CAATTTCTGTTGGTGAACATACTTTCAGCTGGGTCTATCAAAAAGATGATGAAAATTCTGTGGGATCAGATACCGGCTGGCTAGATGATATCTCTTTTCCACAAACTATAACGTTCGATAATGACATTGCTATTAAAGATTTTTATGGTCCAAATGCGATAAATGCAGGAAATGCCGCTGTTTTCAAAATTGCATTACGGAATTATGGTGCTAATCCTCAAACAGAATACACGCTTTTTTTATATCGTGAAGATAACACTTTGTTAGATCAGTTCACGATAAATGAACCTCTGGCATCTGAGGAAAATCGCGAACATCACCTCGTTTGGATACTTCCAAGCGATGAGCCAGTCATAATAACAGAAGTTTTCGCTGAAGTGCAAGTGCAACAAGATGACGATCCGACCAATAATATCTCCAATAATTGGAGCTTGAATATTCTCGAGCCAGATATGCTTAAGATCAGGATCGGCTATGGAAATCATCAAACGCAATGGTATCCTTTTAACTTTTTCTTTTCCAATAATATTTCGGAAACAATTTATTTTTCTCAAGAAATTGTGATTACTGGACTTATCCACGCAATTTCCTATTATAGCAATTTTATTTCCAACGTCTATTCAGCTCCGATCAAGGTTTGGATGGGAAATACATCGCAGACTTCGCTGGCAAATGGATGGATCGGCGCAAATTCGTTAACAGCAGTTTTTGATGATGATCTTGCCTTTCCTGCTGGTAATCACGAGATCGTTATTCCTTTGGACGAACCATTCCAATATAACGGCAATAATCTGGTCATTATGAATAATCGTGCGTGGGATACAAATACTTATTCGCAAGATGATCTATTTTATGAGACGATAAATGATCTAACTCATCCCGACCGAACTCTGGGCATCAATGCAAATTACAATATCTATCCAACCAATCCACCGCAAGGTTATCTTTTCAGCAGATATCCCAATATATCACTTTATATTGAAGCTGACAATCTGGGTACAATCGAAGGCAACGTAGTGTCAAATAGTGGCGATGAAATACCAGAAGTGTATTTTTACATCACAGAAAATTATCGTTATACATATTCTTCGGGTTCAGGAAACTACCGTTTTGGAAACCTACTGGCTGATGATTATACTGTAACTGCCTCCAAAAAAGGTTTTTACAGTGAAACGCAAACTGCTGTCGTTGTGGAAAATGAAACAACAGTTCTGGATTTTTCTTTGCAACCCTACGAAGCAGTTTCAATTTCTGGAAATGTTGTAACCAGCGATGATCCTTCTTCTGGATTATCAAATGCTTTCGTTTCCCTTTCTGGCATCCGCGATCATGAAACAGCTACAGATGATGAAGGAAATTTTCTATTCAATGAAGTTTGGGAAAATCAAACTTATCTTTTGGAAATTGCTCATTACAATTATGAGACCTATTTGGATACTGTGGAAGTAGCAGAAAGCGATATTGATCTGGGCACGATTGAATTACAAGAATCTGCTTATCCACCAGAAAATCTACAAGCAGTACAAAATTGGGATGGAACTTTGGTCGATCTCTTTTGGGAAGCTCCTTCCAATGCAATTCGCACTTTTGAATATTTCTCTGTTTATCGCTTTTATGATGTAAATTGGAATAATCCTAATACCTGGAATCTGATCGGAGAAATTGCCGATACGACCTTTTGTGATTCACTTTGGATAACTCTTCCTTCCACGATTTATCAATATGCTGTAATAACGAATTATTCTAATGGAATTCAATCTGATGCTGTTTTATCCAACGTTGTGGAAAAAACTACAGAAACCGTAAACCATAATATTCCAGAAAGATCTTCCTACTTGCTATCCAATTATCCCAATCCTTTCAATCCATCGACAACTATTTCTTTTTCTCT